>JBFMEF010000132.1 GCA_040753495.1 Candidatus Zixiibacteriota bacterium | reverse complement strand
ACCTGAAAAGTAAACTCAGAATTTCCGGGAGACGGTCAGGTGGAAGCGCGGGTTATCCCCAAAGGGGGTGCCGCGGAATTTGAATTTGAATTCCTCGGAATCAGGCTCCTCAAACTCGTCATCTTTGACTTTCTGCGTTACTTTGCTGGCGGTGCGGAAGGCATCGATGCCGGAGACAATTCTATTGAAGACCGCCACGCCAATCATGAAAGTTGCCTTTCTGAAAGCGGTTTTGCTGGCATTGCGGATATTGCGATAGGTCGAGCGGGAGTCGTCATCATCCCACTGCCAGTAATAGGAACGAGTATCCGGATAGTAAGGAGCGCGAGGGTTTATGATTCTGCCGGCGGTATTATAATCATAGCGGTTGTCGTAGAATGTGAGATTCTTGAAGAATTCATCATCCTTTCCGCTCGGGTCGATTCCGGCATGCTGCTGGGCGTAGCGGATATAATCATCCTCTTTCCACTTCCCATAAGTGTGGAATCCCAGCCAGCTTGCCCAGGTGAGCACTTCTGCGCCGAAGAAAATTTCGGCCCGCCCCTTTTCCCCGGCATAGTACTGCCCGGCGCCGGGGACCAGAATCGACAGCGCCACCGCCTTCATCTTGGATACTTTCTCCGGTCTTGACTCCGGAGTAGTAACGGTTTCCTTTTCCTTTTTCGGCTTTTCTTTGGGCTTGGCAGGTTCGAATTCATCGAACTCATCCCAATCGGCATTGACAAATCCGATAGGCCTGTGAAGCGCCGAAGGCTCAACGACAATCTTTCCAAGAGCGGCCGCGGGCATCAGTGATGCCATCAGTAACATGCCTGATATCAGTATAAAGGATCTCATCATAATCTTAGAATTTGTGAGTAAATCTTAAGATAGGAATCTCATCAGTGGCAGAGTACTTTTTCAATTCGGCATTCACCGAGAGCCAGGCATCGCCGGACTGGCCGCGGTTGTGCCGACGCGCCGAAAGGGCGGCATCGAAAGCCGATATCAGGTGATTAGCCATGGCGACGATGACGAATTTGTCTGCCTTGTCCAGGAGATTATTGGCTTCGCCGCGCATATCATTATATACCGCCCGATTAGGCGATACCAATGTATCGTACTTGACCGGGTCGTCCCAGTAGTCATCCCAGCCGGCGCGGAACTGGTCGTACTTGCCTATCATTTCGTAATACTGCTGCGTTTTGGAATCGGGCAACTGATGAGTCATCGTGTCTTCATCAATATTATAGGAATAAAGCCATCCCCGATAGGATTCAATGGTTGACTGGTCACCCTCTATCCAGTGAAGATTGGCGAAGGCTTCGTATTCATCGGTTTTGTCGTTGCCATCTCCCCGGTATTTGAAATAGAAAACCCAGGAGGCAGCCTCGGTGGCAAGGAAGAAGAGCGGCTTGGCAATGTGAGAACCGGCATATTTCTGACCCCAACCGGGGATGATTAAGGAGTAAAGAAATGCCCGTTTCGGAGATTTGTATTCATACTCATATATATTATCGTCTTTTGGTCCTTTGAGACCGGCCTTGTCATCCTGCTGTCCGTAATTGACATATTTGCTGATATGTGATGTTCCGCTGGACTTGAGCGATTCCATCTCCATCCATATCTTGCTTTCACTTCTATCCACCATCTGCGCCCCGGCGCTCAGCGGCAGCGCCAACAAAGTTGCCATTCCCAAGAAAAAGAGTCTTTTCATCAATCTATCCTTTCCTATTTAATTATCGCAATATCGGTAAATGCCGAGCGAACATCATTGCCGAAATCGGCTTTTAACAGACATCGATAGACGCCGGTCGGCAACGCCGAGCCGTTCCAGGACCATTCCACCGTTCCCCGATTGCTCGGCAGGCTGAAGCGGTCAACTTCTTTACCGGAGAGGTCGTACATGGTCAGGGTGACCGAGGCTTCACTCCCCAGAAAATACCTGATAGTTGTCTTTCCGTCGAGAGTAGGATTGGGATAACAGAAGAATTTTTCGGCGGGAAGATTGTCGGCAAGATCAACAACCGCGCCCAGTTTTGACGTCGGCAGAAAATAAGTGCCGTGGGCGTTCCCTCCGCCCATGGGCCAGTCGGCGCGGGCAGAATCAAAAGAGACGTCATATGAGTAAAACCAGCCATCTCCGCCAAGAACTCCCAGCCCGCCGCCGTTGCTTTTCCGGAAAGTGAGCGCCGGGCTGATACCAATGCCGCCGGCTGAAATCGGAAACTGATAAAGTAACTCAGGCCCAAAAGCATAACAATTGCCGGAGGCGGTCATGACGACTACATCCTGCCTGCCATCACCGTCAATATCAGCCACTGTCGGGGAGGCGACGACAAAGTCGCTCGGATAGGCGCGGTCAATAATCAGGGGGAAGTCGAGAAGGGTTATGAAGTTTCTATCGAGAGCATGAATCTTCCCTTGAGCGCCTATGATAATATCGGCGTAGCCGTCATCATCCAGGTCAGCCAGAGCGGGATTGGCAAAGACCGAGTCTTCCAATTGAATCTGGTCATAATCGGCAAAAGTCGGCGCCCCGGAGGTATCAACGGTGACCGCCTTCACGACGCCGTCGGCGCTGACGACGATAACCTCCGGCTTGCCGTCCCGATCGAGGTCAACAGCAACAGGCCCATAACGGTATAGACCGTTCAGGTCATAGGAAACAGTATCACCGAAGGGGAAGGCTCCTCTTGGGGTAATCAGATAGATTCGCGTTTGCAGGCTGTCGCCTGTAATCAGCACCGTTCTCTTGTTGAGCGAAACTATCCCATAAAGCTCTCTTCCGGGAACATTGGGAGATGCCGGCACTGGCACGCTGCCGCCGATTTTCTCGAGGTGAAAATGCAGGTTGTCGGAGTTCCGAACCGCCAGATATAAGGAATCAAAAGAATTGTCATCAGTAAACCAGAGAGCCATGACTTCAGGACCGTTTACCGAGATAGCCGGGCTTCGGAGGTCAGCCAGGCCGTCATTGTTGTTGTCGGCCAGAGTGTATATATAGACGCGGAAGCCGCCGCCTACGGCGATATGCAGGGAGTCTTTTCCGAAGGGGAATCGACCCATCACCGGTCCGGCCGTTATGAATTCAGAAGTCTGAGCGAAAAGCGGCAACTGGTGCGCTTTGGGACCGGTGAAGGAGTATGCGGTGTCATAGACAGGCGCGCCGGCGGGCAGGAAATCGGTGCCGTCATCTCTCATAACGAGAAGATTGCGTCCTGATGCCACAACTACTTCGGGAACTCCATTATTGTCCAGGTCAACACTCACCGGAGCCAGCCCATAACGTGGATACCCGGCTCTCTGGGGGAAACCGGAAGAAACAAAATCCAATTCCAGGTCAAAATTCATCCTGACTCCCGAGACAGATATATCGGTCACGCGAATATGGCTGTTGACGCCGTAATGGCCAATCGAAGGCGGATTGGTATTGGGGGTAAAAGAGCTGTTATTGCCGGCGTAATACATATCCTGCTGAGTTCCATAGCCAGAATAATAATACCCGCCGAAATTGACCAGACCGTCAGCCTCCATCAGTTCCAGGAAACGGAGTTCCGGATTGACCTGAAGGGTATTCTCGTCAAAATTATTATAACCGTCACCGTCAAAGTCCATGGCGGCGACTCGCTCATCGACATGCCAGATTAGAATTCCGGAGCCGGGAAGAAGAAGGTCATATTCATGCGTAAACTCTTTATTGAAGTTCACGGGTCCCAGGATTACCGAAGTCGCCGAATCAGCCAGAATCGCCGTCTGGAGACCATCAACTTCAACTTGACGGTTTTCCAGCAGATAATATTCGAAGGCGGAGATAGGAATCTTAGCAACTTTGGTGCCGAGAGCCGACATCTCTGCCGCGACCAGTTCAATATCGGTCCCCTGCCGGTACTCGACCACATCAACAAAACCAAGAAAGGCGCGCGACCAGGCTTCGGGATAAACCGGCATCACACCAAAGACTCGTCCCACCGAAAAGCCAAAGTCGATACCGGTACCAAAACCGTTATTGTCCATCAGGGCAAAATCGCCGACCTGCGTGAAGAAATTGAAAGTATTGTACAGGTCAACCAGTCCTAATTGATGCCCATATTCGTGCGCCATGACAGCGTTAAGGGCGGTGGCGCGGTTGTCCTGGCAGGCTGTCTCCGGATAGATTACAGCATCACCGACGGCGACCGAATCGGCGCCGGTCTTGTCAACATAGATAGGCTCTGCCAGAAAGACATTGCCGGTAAACAGGTCGGATTCGGTCGGAGGAAACCCGATATCATTCTGCCGGTCGGAGCCGGCGTGGATAAGGAAGTAAGAATCGTAGGCGGCAAAATCAATGGCAGGCTCGGAGGTATCCGCCAGCACCAGACAGTCTTCCATATACTGCACCAAGCCGATATATGGATTTACCGAACCATAGTATCCCATCGTTTGCGGAAGATGGTACACCGAGTCGCTCTGCCGGGGGTAAACATCCCATTCCAGGACTAGCTTCCCCTCGGAGACGAAGAAGTAATAATAAGCAAGCGCCTCAAGATGTTTCTCGAAGTATTCGCGTCCGTGCGGCGAGGGGTCAATCATGTGACCTTCTTCATTCTGGAAGGTCAACGTATCGCGCATGTCGAACCGTCCCCGGCCGGTAGTATTG
>JBFMEF010000131.1 GCA_040753495.1 Candidatus Zixiibacteriota bacterium | reverse complement strand
CCGCTGCGAGACTTCCAGTAATTTATTCTTCCGCGCCAGTTCCTCCAGGAGAATAGCGTTGCTCAGTATCTGTGCGGTTTGTGAGATAATAATGCCGGCGACCCGGCAGATATTGTCGCTGAATGCCTCTTTTCCGCGATGGCGCACCAGGGTGGTCAGGCCGATAATCTCGCCGCGAGCCATCATCGGAAAACAGACCACCGCCTGATAATTGCCGCCGTCAGCAGCGAGGCCGGGGAAGCGGTCATCGCTCTTGATTTCATCAATCTTGAGAATCGCCTTGTTCTTGAGCACCCAACCGGTAATCTGCTCATTTAATTGATATGGTATTTCTCCGTTAGATTGGTTTTTGCGCACTACCGTGGTCAGTTCCGCCTTCTTCTCGGCCGTTATAAGGCTGATAATCCCCTGGTCAGCAGTGGAAAGAGTCACCAACTCATCAATGATAATTGACATGATATGGTTGGTTTCGCGGGTGCGGCTGACCTTATCGACCACACGGTTGATACTGCGCAGTTCTTCCAGCGCTGATTGCAGCCGCTCGATTTTCGGCTCATCATTCATACCAGATTCTCCGGGGATGATTTTCGGGTCAAATCTAAATATAAAGAAGTTGATATTCATGTCAAGGGTTATGCAAGGCAGATAGCAGGTATCCAGCGCGCCATCAATACTGGATAAGAACTACCCATCATCAATTGAGGTAGATAACTTTCATGTCACCCGCTCAGATTGCGCGGCAACATCTTAGCGACAGAAGGCGCTCGTGGCGCAGTCGGCATTGCTCTTGCAATAGCACTCCTCGAAACGGTCAATGGCGGTGAACCAGTCACCGTCAAAAAATCAAACTTAATCACAACCTAACCATTTAAGGAGGAGGTTACAGATGAGAATCGGAACATTTATTACCCTGACGCTCTGCGCCCTCTGCCTGGGGGTAGTCGGCTGTCAGAAGGAGATGCCGACCCTGTCAAACAACGACAGATCTCTTGAAAGCGCCGACCAGGAGTTCAACGAGCTGTTTGCGGCGTCAAGTCTCACGGCCGATTTCCAGGCGCCGGCGCCGCTGGTCGATGTCGCTTTTGACGACAAGGCGCTTCGTTTCTGGCCCTACACCGGCGACGATTTCTCGGGACAGCCTCAGGACCCGGTGAACCTGATTTTCGTAGGACAGGCTGACCCGCGTGATATCCGGGCGGCGTTGATGTCGCTGGATGGCGACCGGTCCGCCTTCGGATTTCCGCCAGCCGCCCCCTTCAACGCCACCTGGGATGACGCTATCGGCGATGTCCAGACCGGCTACGCCGAGAATATCGGCTGGCTGGGGGGAGTAGTTCAACTCGCCTGCGGCGATTATGGACCGGCGCGCTTCCATTTGCGGCTCTTTAAAGCCGGGGAGTGGACAATCGGTAACGCCCATTTCGAGATTCTGATTCCCGGAACCACCGACCATCAGGTTATCAACTGGGAACTAGCCGAACAGCTGGTCATTGCCGATTTCATCCGCAGCGGACTGCTTGACCCCAATATCCCGATGATTCCGGTTGGAAGCATTAATGACGCCCCCTTCCGGACCATCCCGGCAATTATCTACAACGGGCTGCCGGTGGAGCTACGCGCCGCTATTGGCGGACCGCTGGGGGATGTAAGCGAAGATGTTCCTATCGGCACTGACGGTCAGGCCTTGATTCTGAATCTGGCGCAGAAAGTGACGCGGGCTTCAGAAGTGCGAACGCAGGATTTTGTCATCGATTTCAATCAAACCATTCCCAAGCCGTTCTGCGCCTCATCGGCGTACGACTACCTCTATGTTCAGGGACCGGTGCATCTGACGCAGACAGTGGAATGGACTGAAAGCGGCCGCTACAAATTTCGTTTCTTCGCCAGCGGCACCCTGACGGTGGTGCCGGTGAATCCTTTGACCGGCGAACCGACCGGCGCGCCGATGCTGGCCGAAGTGCGGGAGATTCACTCCGGATATATGGTTGGCACCCGATGGGAGGCGCTCGGCTCCAAATACCAGAAGCTGGGGCTGTCAACGGATCCGAATAGCGGCAAACTGTTTAGCCGTCTGGTGGTCCGCTCCAGCGGAGTCAACGGTTTTCTGGAGGAGGTTCGCTGCTATGACAGCGATTGGCAGCCGGTTTCTTCAAAATTGGGAGCGGCCGGTTTGACCGGAGCGGCATGCGAAGCTTTTTGAACCAGGCAAAAGTCAGGCAAGGGGGCTCCTGACTGAGTTAATGAATCATTGAACCTGAAAGGAAGGTGAGTAAGATGAAAGAAGTGAAATCAAGAAAGTTGTTGGGTGTCGCCTTGACGCTTCTTCTGGCAGCAGTTGGTAATGACAGCCGGGCGGAAGGAAGACTTTTGGAGAGCTCCCGCCACTCTGAATTCAGCCTTAGCGTCTCCAAAGCGAGCTTCAGCCATGAAAACGAACTCACTCTAACAACATCTGCGTTGATTCTTCGCGGACAGGCAGAGCTTCCCGGCGGTTTCTATTTTGTGGGAGAACTGCCGTTCTCTCATTACGACCTCGGCGGCAATAGCAGCCGCGAAGCGGAACTCCTGTTCGGCAATCCCTATCTTGGTTTTCGCTTCGAATTACCAGGCTCTTCGCCACTCTTCGGTCTCGGATTCCGACCTTCTTTGATTTCAGAGGAGAACGACAAGACCGGTGCCATGTTTATTGGCGCTTTCAGCGACTTTGAGCAATTCGAAGCTTATCTGCCGGAAGTGACTACAGTTTACGCATCAGGCGGATACAAAATTGTTTCTCTTTCGGGATATTCTATCAGGATGCTGCTGGGACCTGCTCTGTATCTCATCAGCGAAGAGGATGATGAACTTCTGGCGCAAGGGACTATCGAATTTCTCTACGAAAAGAATCGATATAATTTCGGAATCGGTCTGGGTTCAAAAATCTGGCTGACCGAAAGTGACTTGGATTTTGGAGAGAGGAATCTGCAATACTTCAAATTCAGACTCGGCGTCAGCTTCGACCGGCTAACGCCCTGCCTGCATCTGACAGCGCCGCTTGATGAGGACTTCATTTTGGGAGTCCGACAGAATCTCAACTACGTTTGGGGAATCGATTTGAAGGTAGCGCTGGACAAATAGAGCGCAGACAGCCACAACTCCATCCTACCGCCTTCGGATAGAGCCATTGAATGGCTCTCCGGCGGCGGTCAATTTTTTTAGAGATGGCAATCCCCCTTAATATGACGATTTCGATGTACTTATCCTGACCTTTTGCTCAAAACTCTGGCACTGGTTCATTATTGAACGGCACAAGGGGCTTGAAACAGGGCGCAAAAAGAAGTTTGTGTCCGAGTAAGGTCTTCTGAAAACAGGCTTTACGCAATCATTCCGGTACCGGCACGGAATTTGGATATAGATATAGGCTGTTGTCTAAATTTTTGGGATCGGACCTTTTGCAGGAGGAGATATGTCTGGAACATTGAAGTCACATGTAGTACTGCGTAAGATAGAGTATTTTGTCTTTGGCTTGCTGCTCTTTACGGCGCTGGCGCCGGGGAATGCGCTGGGGGTGCCGCAAGGTTTGTCGGCCGCCGCCGCCACTCCCAATTCGGTGACCTTGACCTGGACGGCGCCGGGTGATGACGGCTCCCTGGGGCAGGCGTCACAGTATGATATTCGTTACTCATTGACACCGATAACCGATGCCAGCTGGAGCAGCGCCACTCAAGTATCAAATGAGCCGGCGCCGCAACCGGCCGGGTCGATTGAAACTTTTGACGTTACCGGTTTGCAGCCAAGCACCACTTATTATTTTGCAATCAAAACCGGCGATGAAGTCCCCAACTGGTCGGCATTATCCAATGTAGTCACCAAGGCGACCACGGCGGAAGTGACCCCGCCGTCGGCAATTACCACTCTGGCGGCAACCAGCTCCACCACCAGCAGTGTCACCTTATCCTGGACGGCTCCGGGCGATGACGGCAATGTCGGCACGGCGGCGCAGTATGATATCCGCTATTCGACCGCTACAATAACTGATGCCAACTGGAACAGCGCGACCCAGGCGACCGGCGAGCCGACGCCGCTGGCGGCAGGCAGCGCCCAGACTTTTGTCGTCAACGGTCTGCAGGCGAATACTACCTATTATTTCGCCATCAAGACAGCGGATGAAGTCCCTAACTGGTCGGCCCTTTCCAATATTGCCTCGCGGGCGACATCAAGTGAAACTACACCTCCCTCGGCTATTAATTCACTTGCCGCCACTACCGCCACCGCCAACTCCGTCACCCTGACCTGGCTATCGGTCGGCGATGACGGCACCTTTGGAACCGCTTCGCAATATGACGTTCGTTACTCCACCGACTCCATCACCGCGGCGAATTTCAATGCCGCAACTCAGGCAACCGGCGAACCGACTCCGAAACCGGCCGGGCAGAACGAATCTTTCACGGTAACCGGTTTGAATCAGGGAACAAAATATTTCTTCGCCGTGAAGGTTGCTGATGAAATTCCCAACTGGTCAGGCATCTCGAATGTTGTAAGCCGGAGCACCGTTGACCAGACACCGCCGGCGCCGATTCAGGACTTGAGCGCCGAAACCGGTATCGAAAGCGGCGAAATCAATCTAACCTGGACTGCCCCCGGCGATGATGGTACCCTGGGGCGCGCCACTGAATATATTTTGAAATTCTCGCAGAGCCTGATTACCGAGCTCAACTGGAACAGCGCCGCCTCGTACGCCGCCGTTCCGACCCCGCTGTCGTCAGGGACGATAGAATCGATGACCATGGAGGGTCTTACGCCGGGGGAGTATTACTATGTGGCGGTGAAAGCCTGCGATGAAAACAGCAACGCCTCGCTCATTTCAAATCTGACATACTGCCAGGCGCAGGTGGAGATTTCCACCGACGATAACGATATGCAGGTGCAGCTTCTGAGCCCCTCGTCATTTGTTAATCTCCATTCATCGAAACCGACTCTGACCGTTGCCAATATTAATGCTTTAAGCGCCAATCGGTACTACTTCGAAGTAGCGACCGACTCCTTCTTCATCAACCTGGTCGTCACCTCTCCTCCTGTCCCCCAGGAGGAGGGGGCGACTACCTCCTGGAAAGTGGATGAAACCCTGAAAGGAAATCAGACTTACTTCTGGCGGGCGCGCGCCAATGACTTCAGTTATAGCGCGGTCGCCGGTTTTTCTCTCAATCCGGCAACCCATGCCTACCCCAATCCTTATAATCCCCATCTGAACGCCAATGTCACCTTCACTGACTTGCCGTCAGGCGCGGACCTGGTGCTGATGACAGTCTCCGGTTCAACCGTTCGGAGCTGGAGCAATTTGTCTGGTGATGACCTCACCTGGGACGGCACCAACGATTCCGGAGAACCGGTTTCCTCCGGCACCTATCTCTGGTTTCTGAAAGGTTCCGAGCGGAACGGAAAACTGGTGATAGTGCGTTAAACGACCCCTCCGCATTGACCAAATCAGGGGCTTAACAAGATAGTGTCCCGGTTTGCTTCGATTGTCTAAAACGCCCAGGGTCGGCAATCGTATCAAATGATGAATTAACTATTTAATCATTGGAATCCGAAAACAGGGGAGAATCCGAAGTCAACTTTCACTTGGATCAAAGGGGATGAGTCGTTATAATTCTCCATATTTCTGAGTTCGGTAAAGGTGTCCAAGTGCGTTTTTTACTGCGAGCGATTCTCTTAAATACCGGCATTGCGCTTCTGGCTGTCGTCTGCGCGGTCGGCTCAGACAGTGTGGGCTTTGCTGTTATAGGGGATTTTGGAAGCGGCAGCGCCAATGAAGCGGCGGTGGCGGCGATGGTTGCGCAGTGGATTTCTGATTTTGTGGTGACCACCGGCGACAACAGTTATGGGACAAATTCCATCGATTTCAATATAGGCCAGTTTTACAGCCAGTATATCGGAGATTATACTGGAATCTATGGTGCCGGCGCCGATACTAATCGCTTTTTTCCTTCCCTGGGGAATCATGATTACACTGATGGGGGAGGTCTGACCGCTTATCTCAACTATTTCTCACTTCCGGGCGCCGGCGTGCTATCGAGTTTGTCGTCGAATAATGAGAGATATTATGATGTAATCATCGAACCGGTGCATTTTTTCATTGTCAACAGCAATATCCTGGAGCCGAGCGGTATCAGCAGTACTTCTGCGCAAGCCCAGTGGCTTCGAAATCAGTTAGAGACATCGGTCCAACCCTGGAATATTGTGGTGATGCATCACGCGCCGTTTTCCTCATCGACCAGTCACGGCTCTACTCCCGTAATGCAGTGGCCTTATGAAGAATGGGGGGCAGACCTGCTGTTATCGGGGCACGATCATACCTATGAGCGAATTCATCGGGATGACGACGGTGACGGCAATCAATTTCTGTATTTTGTGAATGGTTTAGGCGGACGCTCGATTTATGGGTTTCCGGTGAGCGGATTTGTTGCGGGTAGCATGGTCCGTTATAACGGCAACTATGGCGCAATGGTCATTAATGCCAGTCATGATACTCTACGAAGCTATTTCTGGTCTATTTCCGGATATCCCCCGGGGACTTTGATAGACTCCGTAGTCCTAATAAACAGGGATGATTGCTGTGTGGTGGCGGGCGATGCCAACAACAGCGGCAGCATCAATATGCTCGATATCACCTTTCTGATCTCCTATCTATACAAATCAGGGGGAGTATCCAATTGCCCGGATGGGATGAACGCCGATGGTGATGGTCCCATCAACATTATCGATATTGTGCGTCAAATTGATTTTCTTTATAAAGGAGGCGGCAGTCCAGCGTGCCCTCTTTAGGCGCCGAAAAGAACTGAAAAGGGGAGGCGTCTATCTCTTCCTTGCTCTCCGTTTCGCCAGCGCCCGCGCTTTGCGCTCCGCCGCTTCACCATCGCCATCACCACTTTCCTTTATCTGCTTGGCAAACTTATCGAGCGCCTTATCGACCAGGTCAAATACGGAACCTTTGGTGAAGCCTCCTTTGGGAAGTTCTTTTCCGGCCGGCTTGCCGGTCAGTATTTCAATCCCTTCTTCTATGGTCGCAATCGGATATATATGGAATCGATTCTTCGCCACCGCTTCGACCACTTCCGGTTTTAAGAGCAGCTCCGGCACATTCTGCCGGGGAATTATCACGCCTTGCTTGCCGGTCAGTCCTTTGATTTTACAGACATCAAAGAAGCCTTCAATCTTCTGATTGACTCCCCCTATCGGCTGTATCTCACCTTTCTGATTGACCGACCCGGTTACCGCTATTCCCTGGTCGATTGGCGCGTTTGATAATGCCGAGAGAATCGCATAAACTTCTGTCGATGATGCCGAATCGCCGTCCACTCCCGAGTAAGATTGCTCAAAGCAGATAGAGGCCGACATCACCAGCGGTTTGTTGCGGGCGAATTTACCCCGAAGGTATCCGGAAAGCACCAGAACTCCTTTATTATGGATAGGACCGGAAAGCTCCGCCTCCCGCTCAATATTGATAACGCCGGCCCGTCCGACCGAAGTCCGGACGGTGATGCGGGTAGGACGGCCGAAACTATGCTCGCCGGTATCATAGACGGAAAGCCCGTTTATCTGCCCCACCGCTTTTCCTTTCACGGAGACAAGGTAGAGTTCCTTTTCATACATCTCCTGAATCTTATCTTCGATGAGATTGACTCTCTCGGTGGCATGCCGGACGGCGCAGCGGACATCCACGCCGGTCACAACTTTATGATTCTTCTCCGAAGCGCAAAGCGACGCCTCGCGAATCAGGTCGGAAATGTTGGTGAAGCGGGTGGAGAGGCGGTCTTTACGACCCGCCAGGCGGCATCCGTATGCCAGCACTTCTTCCAGTCCGGAGAGTTCGAACGGTGGGAGGTTTTCGCTGTCTGTCACCTTTCTTACGAATGAAACATATTCGCGCACGGCGCGGTTGCTGAAAGGCATAACATGGTCAAACTCCGCCTTGATTTTGAAAATCTTCTTGAAATCTTCTTCGTAGCTGAGCATCATGTCGTAGAGACGTCGCTCCCCAATCAAGACCACTTTCAGTTTAATCGGAATCGGTTCCGGTTTTAATCCGGAGCCGGCCATCATATAAAACGGGTCAAAACTGCCGATTTCCAGCTGTTCGCTCAGGAGGGTTCGTTTGAGAGGATGCCAGACTCCCGGCTCGGTGAGAAGGTCCATGGCGTTAATGACCAGGAATCCTCCCAGAGCTTTCAGTATGGAACCGCTGCGGATCCGGGTGAAATCGGTGCGCCAGTAGCCGTAGCGGTCCACGACTCTTTCCGTGGCGCCAAAAAGGTTTCGATAAGTGGGGGAGTGCTCGATGACAATAGGGGCGGTTTTGGTCTCGGAATTATCGAGAATCAGATTGACGGCAAATTCCTCGAACGGTTCTTTTTTGCGGAAAGGCGGCGCCTCTTCTTCTCCCCGCCGGGGACCGGCTTCGCGGAAGCGGTCGAGGTCGCTGAGAAGCGCCTCCTGCACCGCATCAAGATAAGCGACTACCTTTGAGTCGGCATATTTCTTCTTTAGAACATCAATCTTGTCTATGACCAGCGGGGCGATGAGGGAGTAATCGAGTTTCTCCAGAGCCTGCTCCAGTTTTGCGGCGAGTTTTTTGACCTCAAGTTCGACAATTCCCATTTCGCGATGCAGCTTTTCATATTTCTTGCCCAACTCTTCGAATCGGTCGGCGGCAAATTTCCCTTCCCTGACCAGTCGCTCCAACCGTTCCATCGGGGCCGGCTCGCCATCAACGAGAGGCTGAAGCTCATTGCGGACCCCCAGGGCGACCTGCAGCTGCACCATGACAAATCCGTCAGCAATCATCTTTTTCTCGAACTCATCGATAAGGAGTTTCTGACGGGAGGTGAAATCGGAGCCGATGCGATTGCGTCTGTCTTTATAGTCCTCGCTGAGAAAAATTTTCGGAACCGATTTGCGCAATGTGGAGATAGAGTACTCCATATCGCGCTTGAACTGCCGCCCGAGTCCGGCTTTGAATACCAGCGCCAGGGGGGAATCGGGGTCGCGGAAGTTGTTGACATAGCAGATATCGGAGAGTTCCGGCTTGACCGTATCAAGCTCTTCTAAGATATGCTTGATAGTGGTGGTACGGCCGGTGCCTACCAGCCCGGTAACGAAAATATTGTATCCGCGGGTATGAATCTTCAGTCCCAGGTCGATAGACTTTATGGCTCGGTCCTGCCCGATGATATTCTTGCAGGGAGGGATATCCCGGGAAGAGATGATTTTCAGTTTCTTGAGATTTATATTGGGGGTCAGGTCGGACGGTTTGAGACTATTATGTTTAGTAGCCGGCATGGCACCTCCTGTCAGATTTTGGGGTAATATAGTCTCCACTGCCGTTTAAAACAAGCGGACTTGACAAAATGATGGATGGTATTATATTAGCCGCTCGTTGGATTTACTGGCGGTATCGTCTAGTGGCCTAGGACGGGTGGTTCTCAGCCATCAAACCGGGGTTCGATTCCCCGTACCGCTATTTTTATTTTCCCCCGCTGACGCAAAAATGACAAAAAAAAACGGCCGGAAAGATTCCCGGCCGTTTGAGTGGGGATGAACAGAATTTAGAAATTGAGTATCTTCTCCACTTCCGCCTTATCCACATCCATCACATACTGGATGCCGCTGATTACCGAAGCCTCTTTGGTGAGGGCCCAGATATCATCACGTGAAATATGATTCATGGCGAATTTGCGGGTTCCGGCCATTAACTGGCGAAGTCCCTGCGCCAGACGCTCATAATAGGTGTACAAGCCGAGGGCGCCGGTGGGGATTTTCTCGAAGGCGGCATCCCCCAGCTCCTTGCGCAGGTCATGAGCCGTGACAAAAATTTCGTCAATACTGTTGCCGAATCGTTCGACATAAACCGGCAGCTGGTTTTCGTCGATAGTCCTGCCGATGGTCTTGCCGACCATGGCTGCCGCAATCGGTCCGCGCGCCATACCGACCAGTTTGACAAAGGGTGCGCCCAGAGCCAGTCCTTTGAAAATCTGGTCTTCAAAGGTGAAACCGCCGGCGACGGCGAGCGCCGGAACATGCTTCCCCTTGTCGGCGAGTTTTTTGGCGTAGAAGTACAGCATGGAATGAAGTTCCACCGGCGGCACGCCCCATTCGTTCATCATCCGCCAGGGGCTCATACCGGTGCCGCCGCCGGCGCCGTCAACCGTCAGCAGGTCGATTTTGTACTTCGATGCAAAAGCAATCGCGCGCGCCAGGTCAGCCGGACGATAGGCGCCGGTCTTCAAAAATACATATTTGGCGCCGGCGTTGCGAAGTTCCTGAACCCGGGTGGCAAAAGATTCTTCGGTCACCATGCCGACACGGGAATGCCTTTCAAATTCTTTGAATGCGCCCCGCTCAAAGGCTCTGATTACATTCGGGTCGGTCGGATTGGGAAGGACGACGTACCCTCTTTCATACAGAGTCTGGGCTTTTTTCAGGTTGCGGATTTTAACTTCGCCGCCGATATTCTTGGCGCCCTGTCCCCACTTCAGTTCCACTATATGCACACCCAGTTTCTGAATGGCATATTCCTGGACGCCGAGACGGGTATCTTCGATATTTGCCTGCACAATAATGGCGCCATAGCCATCCCGCATATGGTCCTTATAGAGATTGACTCGTCTCTTCAGGTCAACCGTATCGACCACCCGGCCATTCTGTATGACCGATTCCATATCCATACCGACCACATTTTCGCCGATAGTCAAGCCGGTGCCGGCAAGCGCCGAACCAATCGCCAATCCTTCCCAGTTGTTCTTGGCGATATCGGTGGAGCCGATACCGGGAATTATCCAGGGAAGACGGAATTTGACTCCGTTATCATGACCGAAATGGACTTCGAGGTTGACATTGGGAAATATCGCTTTATCGCTGTCGGCTTCAATACCGTGCGCCCCGACAGCGGTGCCGCTGATATTGAAGTGGGAGTAATCAACCGGATAGATTTTCTCGCCGGCGGTGGTGATGACGCCGAACGGCTGGGGATAGATAACCTCATGTCCGCGATAGGCTGATTTGCCGATTTCGCACATGCCGACGCATCCGTCCACGCAGGTGACGCACATTCCGGAGACGGGCACGACCGAGTGCTCAGTTCTGTTCTTTGTCAGGGTCGCCGCCGTGGCATTTACTCTCGAGTAAGTCATTTAATTAGTCCTCCTATACTTTCATCATATTATTTCTTGATTATTTCACAGGCGACACAGGGGTCCATATAGCACATCATATCGTCAAACTGCTCCTTGATGTAGCAAGGGGGATGAATATTGGCGCATCCGCCGCAAATAGCCTTGTCGGGCTCAGTGTAGGTGCAGCGCAGCTGGCAGGCGGGACAGACATACATACATCCTCCGCACAGGCGGCACTGCTCCGAGCGGATATCGAAGGGGGTTCCGATACTCCGCTTCTCGCCCCGCCCGCGGAATCCTATCGCCTTTGCCATCATCTGCTCTTCGCACATCCGAACGCATAATCCGCAGAGAATACAATCTTCATGCTCCTGGCGGAATCGCTGCTGGCGAACCTGAAACTTGGAGGCTAAATCCTGAATCACTTTGGATTGAGGGCAAGATGCCAGCAGAAGTTCCAGAATCATCATGCGCGCCTTCATCACCCGCGATGAAGCGGTTCTGACAATCAATCCTTCCTCGGCGCGATAAGTGCAGGAGGTGACCAGACGGGATTTTGGCTCCTGTCCGATTTCGACAACGCAGAGACGGCAGGCGCCGTAAGGGGAGAGGCCTTCCATATGGCAGAGGGTCGGAATCGGGAATCCGAGAAAGCGGGCCGCCTCCAGGACGGTGGTGCCATCCTCTACGGTAACTTCAATGCCGTTTATATTAAGAGTGACCATAAATCTTAACCTCCTACTTGAATCTGTTTTTTCTCCGGTGTCGGAGGCTTGGTGAATTCGAGGTCGCAACGCAGGCAGCGACAGGCTTCGCGGGTCGCTTCCTTTACGGTCAGCGACATTTCGACCTCGGCGAACCCCCGTTTGCGCCACTGCACGGCGGCGCGCGGAGTATCGACCCTGGTTTCCATCGCCAGCGGCTGGTCGCAAGCCGGAGCCGGCTCGACATAGATTTGCGGCAGGCGGACCTGGCCCGGCTGACGGAGCGTCTCGCCGCGGATGTAGCGGTCAATCATAATTGCCGCTTTCTTCCCGGCCGCGATGGCATCGACAATGGTATTAGGTCCGGTAGTCAGGTCACCGCCGGCAAAGACGCCGGGGCGGTTGGTGCAGAGCGTTTCGAAATCGACCTTGACAGTACTGGCCTTTTCATCGGTGTCAATCTTCATCGAGCTTGCCACTGAAATACAATCGATATCGGAACCTTCGCTGATGGCGACTATAAGAGTGTCGAGAGCGGCGACAAACTCGCTTCCCGCGATTGGGACCGGTCGCCGCCGGCCGCTGGAATCAGGTTCTCCCAGGCTGTTGCGCAGGCATTGAATGCCGGTCAGACGGCCGTTGGTGGAAAGAACGCGCAGCGGCGTGACCAGGGTCTCGAGTATGATTCCCTCCTGCAGCGCGGCTTCTATTTCCTCTTCGAAAGCCGGCATCTCGTTCTGAGTGCGGCGGTAAAAGACCGTCACGCTTTCGACATCTTCCTGGCGGATAGCCACGCGGGCGGCGTCGATGGCGGAGTTTCCGCCGCCAATTACGCCAACTTTGCCGCGAGCCAGTTTCTTGCCTTGAACATTGTAACCGCGGAGAAACTGCATTGAGGGATATACTCCCTGGACATCTTCTCCTTCGATTTCGAGCCTTTTGCTCTTGTGGGCTCCGAGAGCAAGGAAGACCGATTTATAACCGTCGGCGAAAAGGCTGTCGATGCTGAATTCTTTTCCAAGGCTGGAATTCAATTTCAGTTCGACATTCTCGTCAACAAGCGATTCTATCTCTTTTTCGATGACCTCCCGAGGCAGACGATACGGCGGAATGGCGGTGAACATCATCCCTCCCGGCTTTTTCTCCGAATCAAAGACCGTCACACGATAACCGTTGAGGGAAAGATAATGCGCTGCCGTCAACCCGGCCGGACCGGCGCCGACAATCGCCACCATGGGGCTGCTGTCATCGGCATCGGCGAATCTATGCGGCTTGTAAGATGCGGGGTCGATTCGGTCGGTGACAAACCGTTTGAGAGCGCGGATAGCGACCGACTGACCGCCGCTGGCGCCGGCGCGGCAATGCTCCTCGCAGGGATGGTTGCAGACACGGGCGCAGACCGAGGGGAAAGGATTGGCTTCGCGAATGACCTGATAAGCCTGCTCGTACTCACCGCGGGCAATATGCGCCACATAACGCCAGGCTTCCGTGCCCAGCGGACAGCTCGACTGGCAGGGCGCCCCGACCAGCTCCTTGCAGACTCCCGCCGGACAGCGTTTGTGAATAATATGCTCCAGATATTCGTTGCGGAAATAGCGGATCGTGGAAAGAACCGGATTTGCCGCCGACTGCCCGAGACCGCACATGGTGGTATCTTTCACTACCAGCGCCAGTTCTTCCAGAAGTTGCAGCTTTTCGAGAGTGCCGTTCCCCTTCGAAATATCATCCAAAAGTTCATACATCCGCTGTGTCCCTTTGCGACAGGTGAAACATTTGCCGCAGGACTCATCTTTAAGGAAGTTCATAAAATACTTGGCGACATCGACCATGCAGGTGCGGTCGTCCATCACAATCAATCCGCCCGAGCCCATGATGGAACCGGCTTTGGCGAGGGAATCGAAATCGATGGGGAGGTCGAACATGCTTGCCGGAATACAGCCTCCGGAAGGACCGCCGGTCTGAATTGCCTTTATCTTGGCGTCACCGACCGGACCACCGCCAATTATGTTAATTACTTCGCTGATTTTGATTCCGAGGGGAACCTCAACCAGCCCGGTATTCTTAATCTTACCGACCAGAGAAAATATCTTGGTGCCGGTGTTGCCCGGGACACCAACTTTAACAAATTCATCTGCCCCTTTACTTATAATCACCGGGATATTGGCGAGAGTTTCAACATTGTTTATGCAGGTGGGGCAACCGCCAATCCCTTTTTCGATAGGATAAGGGGGACGCTGGCGCGGTTCGCCCATGAAACCCTCAACGGATTTAATGAGAGCGGTTTCCTCGCCGCAGACAAAGGCTCCCGCCCCCCGCACAATCTGAATATCAAAATCAACGCCGGTATTAAGTATGTTTTGTCCAATAATACCTATTTCACGCGCCTGACGGATAGCTATCAGGGAATGTTTAATGGCAAGCGGGTATTCACTACGGACATAGATATATCCCTGAGTCGCGCCGATAGCAATACCGGCAATAATCATACCTTCCAGTATTGCGTGGGGGTTCCCCTCCAGAAGACTGCGGTCCATATATGCTCCCGGGTCACCTTCATCGGCGTTGCACACGACATATTTCTGTTTTCCTTTCTTGCCCGAGCGCCGCGCCAGGTCCCATTTGCGACCGGTAGGGAATCCGGCTCCGCCCCGACCCCGCAATCCCGACTTGATCACTTCCTCGACTATCCATTCCGGGTTGAGATTGCATAGCACTTTTTCCAGAGCGGAGTAGCCGCCCTGCTCGATATAATCGAGTATGCGAATAGGATCTAATCGTTCGTTGTTTCCCAGGATGGTTCTGGTTTGCTTCTGGAAAAAAGGAATATCATTCTGGTTAACATATTTCTTTTCCGACCGCGGGTCGCGATAAATAAGGTCTTCTTCAATATATCCGCCCAGGGCTGCCTCAATTACTTTCGGAACATCGTCCATCTTCAATTTCGGATACAGATTGCGGCCCGGCTGAACCAGAATAAAAGGGTCCATTTCGCAGAAACCCTGACAGCCGGTTATTCTAAAGGCGATTTTCTCTTGAAGATTATGTTCCAGAATATATCTCTTGATAATCCTGATAATGTCATTCGCTCCGCTGGCTTGCCCCCCGGTGCCGGCACAAACCACCAGCGTCGGCATGTCGTATTTCAGGTCTCTTTCAATCAGAATTCGACGGCGGAAATCTTTGAATTCTGCTGTAGATGCAAGTCTCTTCATTCTTTCAAGTCCTCCATAGTTTCTCCGCCCATTGTCAATAAACCAGGGCGCTGCTCAGGTCGAGCAGATGCCCTTTGCAACCTTTGCGCGAACAAATTTGAACTATCCCACCGCCGCGAACAATCATCGGAACCATAGGGGCGTTGCACTCGCCGCACTTGGAACCGCCAAGCAATTCGGCGTGACAGTAGGGACAGAAAAATTGCACAAGGGTTTTGAGTGGTATTTCGTATTCGGATTCAGTGTTGTAACTTCCATAAAGACTCGATAGCGCTAACCACCCGTGTTTGTGGTCAAACGCGACGGTAACCCTGATGGAAGGGTGCCCATCTATAAGGTGTCGCGGGTCCATAAGAGTATGATTACAGCGGGCGCAACTGACGTCTATGGGGAAAATGCGCTGGTCGGTAACTATTTCGACACGGTCCAGACCTGACCGCGCTTTATCAAGTATATCTCTTACCATATTGGGTCGGACTTTTGAGAAGTAATGCCCGTCAATGACCACAATCGGTCCGAGAGCGCATGCCCCCAGGCAGTTGACAGTTTCAAAAGTGAATTCCTGGTCCGGGGTAGTATTACCGGCCTGGATGCCCAGCTGCTTTTCTATCTCGAGCGCTACGGCAGGTCCGCCGCGAACATGGCAGGCTGTACCCAGACAGACCGATATCAGATGCCGCCCCCGAGGCTTGAGACTGAATGCCCGATAGAAAGTCGCTACCCCATACACATCAACTAACGAGCGACCGGTCTTTTCTGCCACCATTTTGAGCGCTTCCGGGGGCAAATATCCGTACTTGGATTGAATCTCCTCGAGTGAGGCTATAATCCCTCCGTGCGCGCCTCCGTAACCGTCTATGATTTCGGCGAACATTTCGCAGTATTGAATCGGACCTTCACGTCCCTGGCGATAGGTGCAGGTGGCGAAGTAGTTACAGGTCGAGCAGAGATCTGTAACAGCGCTGTTTGAATTCATCAATCATTCCTCCTCAAAGTCATCCTCCCGGGTTGTATCAGGAAGTATTTGAAGTCATATAAGAATCTCATCCGAAGCGACGATTGAAATTGAGATAAATCTGACAGGGACGGTGTTCTTGACCGGACAAATCTCGAGGACTAAGCCAAAGCCCCCAACCTCCCAAGCAACGAATATCTCCACCTCGGAGTATCATTTGTACAAAACTATAGGCATTTTCTCAAAGATAGAGCAATTAGTGTACCATAACATATATGCCATCTTAATCAAAACGGAGCTTCTCCGCAAGAGGAAAACGAACTTGATTTTGTCCCCTGTAAGCTGTTGCCGATAATAAACTTGAATTTACCTGTCAGGGACGACAAAAAAGTGTAGTATTACGATAGGAGTTTGTGATTTTTGTTATTAAGTGAGGAATTATTACCCGGCGAGTAGATTCTCACCTGAGGAATGCCCGTACTCGCCAGATTCCTTGCTGGTCAGCAAATGATGGATATTGACCTGGTTAACCAGGGATGAAAAAGGTTCAACCTCCAGAATCAGACGCACCGCTTACAGCTCAAGCATACTCTTCGCAATGCCAGACCCCTTCGGCGGGACGGATGAAAACACAACTGGACAGTTTCTGGCAGTTGACACAGAGCCCTTTGGCGTCGGTACTCACGGTCGTCCCGACGGCCAAAGCTGTCTCAAGTTTCGGCGCCGGAGAATCGGTGGCGGCGAGGTATTCTTCGCAGAACTGTATCGCTCCCTGGTGCTCGCTGAAGAATACGCAGGTCTGAACAGAATCACAGGTAGCACAGAGGCTGACCGGTCCTATCGCAGGCGGCGCCGGACTCTCGCGGTCAGTAACAATTCTTTCGGTAATTCGTTTAGGCATCAGTCTCTCCCAATTTTTTTGGCTGCTTTCATCTCTCTGCAATTTATTAATGGCAATTGCTGTGCCGAAAAAATGGAGAGTCGGGTCAGAGACCAACGAACTCAAAAATAGATTGGCTGTTCCACTATATAACTACTCTAATATATTGCGGGGTGGCGATTAAATGGCTTGGAAGGGTATATTAGACCAGTGCTGTCTAATTTGAATAGCGCGCGGGGATAATTTCACCGGTGGGTAAAAATTACCCGCTGCCAATCAACCCATCCAGCAGTAAAGAACCAAGCCTGTTCACTTGAGTTTTTGACTTTATCAGCCAAAAGGGATATATTTGGGTTTTTCCGCAGGATAAAGAATGTCTGATAAGAGTTCTGGAGAGCATCACTGGCCCACCCCGACCATATTGCTTTTTTTTTGCTTGATAGCCGGGTTTCTCTACCTTTGCCATCTGCTTGAAGTTAAACAGGACGATGCCTATATATCATACCGCTATGCCGCCAATTTCCTGAATGGAAATGGATTGGTGTTTAATATCGGAGAGCGGATTGAGGGGTACACTAATTTCCTCTGGGTGATACTGATATCGCTGATAAATCTGATAACAGGGGTCAAGTATGAATTGATTACCGGCGTTCTGGGTCTGGCTTGTGGAGTGTCGCTGTTTGGGCTTCTTTTTCTGCTGATTGCGACTCACTATCAAAAAGGGGAATGGCTTTGCTTTCTGAGCGGTTCGCTGTTACTTATTGCCAGCCCGGCGTTGCCGTACTGGTCAACCTCCGGTATGGAGAGCGCGGCTTTTGCCCTGGCGACCCTGGGCGCCCTTCTGGCTGAGTACCGAAAACCGTCACTAACCCCATGGCTTCTGGCTATTGCCACCTTGCTTCGTCCTGATGGCGTTGTGCCGCTCGCTGCGATTTTGCTGTATCGCCTGTATCGAAACCGGAGATTTCCCTGGAAGCTTCTCCTGATATACGGAGTTCTGCTTCTTCCTTATGCCCTGTTCAAGTTAGCGTACTATGGAGAGCTTCTACCGAATTCATTCTACGCTAAGAGCGGCGTGGGACTGGAATATATAGTCAGCGGACTGGAGTATGTATGGTTTTATTGCACCACCGCCGGTCTGTACGGTTTGGTATTCCTGATTCCAATAGCGGCGGCGCCGTTCCTCTGGAAGCGGTATTCTCTTCTATATATCTACATTGCCGTCTCTCTGCTCTATATTGTTTGGATTGGAGGAGATGTCTTGAAAGTCTATCGCTTCTTCGTGCCGCTTCTGGCGCCGCTATCCCTTCTCTTCGGGTTGGGAATGGTGGCGCTGGTGGAAAGAGCGTCAAGGCGATGGCGCGCGGCTGCGAAAATGGCTAAGCCGATTACGGTGGTATTATTGACGGGACTTTCGGGTTTCAGTTTTTATCGGGGGTATAATCATACCATGACTTATCGACATCTGGAAAAAGCGCTGGTGGGGAAGATGGAATATGCCTCGATGATGCTTCGGAGATATATGGGAACCGATTTTACGATTGCGGCGAGCACCATCGGGATGCTCGGGTACGCTCTTCCGGGACACAGAGTCATCGATATGCTCGGTCTGACCGACCGTCATATTGCTCGTAATCCGGAGCATATCCCCGGCTTGCAATCTACCTGGAAAGAGCGCCGTTTCAACTCGCGGTATCTTCTGGAGCAATCGCCCGATTTCATTTTTTTCTCGACCGAATATAAGCCGTCGGCGCCGGCGGAACAGGCTCTGTTTCTCCACTCCGAATTTCGCAAGAATTACTTTCCTATCGGTTTTCCCAGAGAGAATGTGATGCGCTGGGTTTCGCTCTATAGAAGATGGGGCAAAGTTGATATGACGCGGGATACTGTCCTACCGGAGGTTGGCTTTCCGCAGAATCTTAAAGCCGGTTTCGACAATTACAACGCCGGCGAATTTGTTGACGCCATTCTCTGCTTTGAGCAGGCGCGGCAATTTTTGGGGGAGGATTATTTTCTACTGAATTACGGGATTGGGCGGGCTTTTTACCGTTTGAATTATATCGATAGCGCCAAATATTATTTCAATCGGGCGGTCAGCCTGAATGAATATGACTGGCATTCCCGTTATTTTCTGACAAGGATAGCGATTGACCAGAATGATACCGCCGCGGCAAATCATCATGCCCTTGCTATTGCCCGTCTGGCGCCGTGGCTTCTGGAAGAAGCGCGCCGTCAGGGAATCGGGCTTCAGGAAGGATTGGAGGAGT
>JBFMEF010000130.1 GCA_040753495.1 Candidatus Zixiibacteriota bacterium | reverse complement strand
GAACCGCAGAAACCTTAAAATCCCCGTCATACTGACGACGCTTCTCCAACATCGTGAACACCTCCTTAAAATCAAATATACATCAGACCTTATTTCAGTGTCCACTCTTTCGGGGGAAGCTCAGACCCTTGACCCCCGTGTCCATATGGTGTCGGTCGAGCGGTCTTGACATCTTCTTCTGACACAAGATCATTGTACGGAACAGAACCATTACCCATTCCCCCCCTACACCGCAAAATCCTTCTTCACCGGGCCGGCCTGCACTATCTCCGGCGGGCAGCCATCCCGAAATTTCTTGAAATTCTCAATGAATAACGCGCCCAGTTGCAAATACTTATCTTTATACGCGTGACGGTCATCCCAGGTATTAATCGGATTGAGCACTTTCTCCGGCACCCCTTCACAACTTTTCGGCACCTGGAAACCAAAGACCGGGTCGGTATAATATTCTACGTTGAGAAGTTTCCCGTCCAGCGCCGCATTGAGCAGGGCGCGGGTATGATGAATACTCATCCGCTTTCCGATTCCGTATGGTCCGCCGGTCCAGCCGGTATTGACCAGCCAGCAGTTGACCTTATGCTTCATAATCTTGTTCTTGAGCATCTCGGCATAATGGTACGGATGATGCACCATAAAGGGGGCCCCGAAACAGGCGCTGAAAGTAATTTCCGGCTCTTTCCCCAGCCCGATTTCGGTGCCGGCAACCTTGGCGGTATATCCGGAAATAAAATGATACATCGCCTGCTCCGGAGTAAGCTTCGCTATCGGCGGCATTACCCCGGAGGCGTCACAGGTCAGCATTAAAATATTTTTCGGATGCCCCGCCATCTTGTCCGGAACGGCATTCTCGATAAAGCTCAGCGGATAGGATGCTCTTGTGTTCTCGGTCCGCATATCATCGTCAAGGTCAAGCAGACGAGTCACCGGGTCGAATATCACGTTCTCCAGAATCGTCCCGAATTTCCGAGTGCAGGCATAAATCTGCGGTTCGGCGGTAGGGGAGAGGGCGATTACCTTGGCATAGCAGCCATTCTCAAAATTAAAAATCCCTTCATCACTCCAGCCATGCTCATCATCGCCGACCAGTTTCCGTTTCGGGTCAGCCGAAAGGGTAGTTTTGCCGGTGCCGGAGAGACCAAAAAAGAGGGCCGATTCGCCGTTGTCGCCGACATTGGCGGAGCAGTGCATCGTCATTATTCCATCCAGCGGCAGAAGATAATTAAGCACCGTGAAAATCGATTTCTTAATCTCCCCGCCGTAACCGCTTCCGCCAATCAGGCAGATTTTCTGGTCGAAACTGAGAAGAATAAAAGTCGGGCTCAGGGTGCCGTCCACTTCCGGCATCCCTTGAAACGACGGCACCGCGATGACGGTGAATTCCGGCACGAATTTCTTCAATTCATCATTGGTACTCGGCGGGATAAACATATTCCGCGCAAAGTGAGAGTGCCAGGCAAGCTCCGTGACAATTCTGACCGGCAGACGGTAATTCGGGTCGGCGCCGCCGTAACAGTCCTGCACGAATATATCCCTTCCTTCAAGAAATCCGAGCAGGCGCTGATAGACGGCGTTGAATTTGTCCACACTGAAGGGCCTGTTGTACTGCCCCCACCAGATATTCCCTTCGGAATTGGGCTCCCGCACGATAAACTTATCATTGGCGGCGCGCGCCGTATGTTTGCCGGTATTGACTATAAATGGTCCCTGGAAGGAGATTCTCCCTTCGCCCCGGAAAATCGCTTCCTCGTAGAGCGCTTCGGTGGGAAGATTCCAGTAAACATTGTTCAGATTTCGAAAGCCGATATGCTCCAGTCCGAATTCGCTTTTAAGGCTTTTCGCCTGGGACAGCGCCGGCGTCTTTATATCCAGTATGTAATGGCTCATTTCCAGTCTCTCCTGTATCTTCTGTCGCCAATATAGATCTCATTCGGGGATTCGGGGTCCAGCGCCCATTTTATCCGCGCCACCCCTTCCATTATCTCCTTGACCGAACCGCAGTAACTCAAACGCAAATGCCCCTCCAGGCCGAATTCTTTCCCCGGCACCGTCACCACCAGCGCTTTCTCCAAGAGGAACTTCGAGAGCGCCACCGAGTCTTTGCTGTATGCGCTGAAGTCCGGAAGGCAATAAAATGTCCCGTCGGGCGGGATAATTTTCACGCCGGTGAAGGCTCGCAGTTCATTCACCATTACATCGCGGTTATTCTGAAGCATCAGCCGCAGCGCCTCCACTCCGCTCTGCACTCCATTCAATGCTCCCGCCGCCGCCTCCTGAAGGACCACCGACGGACAGGACATATTCTGCGCCTGAACGTTTATCATCGCTTCTATTATCTTGGTGTTGGCGACAGTCCAGCCGATACGAAAACCGGTCATGGCGTACATCTTCGATACCCCGTTGACAACAATCAGCCGCGAGGAATCGGACTGGTCTTTGGCGTATTTGTAGCACGATACCGCCTGTTTCCCGTTAAAAACCAGTTTGTGATAGATATCATCCATTATCAGGTAGATATTTTTCTTCTCGCACAGCTCCACAATCTGCGCAATAAACTCCGCGGGATAGACCGCCCCCGAGGGATTATTAGGGCTGTTGACTATTATCGCCTTGGTATAAGAACTCATCACTTCTTCGATATCTTCTATACTCGGAAGAAACCTGCCATCCTCCGGTCCCACAATCACCGGTTTGCCGTACACCATCTTTACAATTTCCGGGTAACTTACCCAGTATGGCGCCAGGATAATCACTTCATCCTGCGGGTCAACCAGGGTCACCATCAGGTTGTAAATCGAATGTTTCGCCCCGTTGGAAATTATTACATTCTTGGTGCTGATAACTTTCCTGTAACTCTCTTCGGTGTACCGCACCACCGCTTTAATCAGCGATGAGATACCTTCGGTCGGCGTATAGCGAATATCCGCCGTGGTCAGTTTCGCCGCGCCGTTTAAAATCGCATCCAGCGGCACTTTGCTTTTCGGTTCGCCGGCGCCCAGATGAATCACCGGTTCGCCGCGGTCGCGAAGTTTCCCCGCCGCTTCGTTCAATTTCAGCGTCGGCGACTCCTTAATGTCCCGCGCCAGTTTGCTTATGGTCATATTTTCATCCTTTCATTAGCATCGCTATGGCGGTGGTATCGACAATATCCTGCGCCGAACAGCCGCGCGAGAGGTCATTGGACGGCTTGGCCAGTCCCTGTATTATCGGTCCGGTGGCGCTGGCATTGGCCAGCCGCTGGGTCAATTTATAGGCAATGTTCCCGGCATCCAAATCCGGAAATATCAGCACATTGGCATACCCGGCAATCTCCGAGCCAGGCGCTTTCGATTTCGCCACCTCCGGAACAATCGCCGCATCCACCTGAAATTCACCGTCGACTTTCAAGTCAGGATAGTTCTTTCTTAAAATCTCCAGCGCCGCCAGGACTTTATCGACATCCTCATGTTTCGCCGAACCTTTGGTCGAAAACGAAAGCATCGCCACTTTCGGCTCTTCACCTATCAGGTTTTTCATCGTCTGCGCCGTCGAGACCGCTATCGATGCCAGCTGCTCCGGGTCCGGATTCGGCACCACCGCGGAATCGGCATACAAAAAGACTTTGTTTACCTGGTCGCGGTATTTCGGCACCACCATCATAAAAGCCCCCGAGACTGTCTTTATCCCCGGCGCCATTCCTATCACCTGAATCCCCGCCCGCAATACATCTCCGGTTGTGTTCACAGAGCCGGCCACGGAACCGTCGGCTAAATCTTTCCGCACCAGCATCGCTCCGAAAAAGAGAATATTCTTCATTGTCTCTTCGGCTTGCGCCTGAGTTATCCCTTTGGCTTTCCGAAGTTCATAATACTCTTTGGTAAAAGCGGGGAGAAGCTCGCTTTTTTTTGGGTCAATCAGCTGTACTTTGTCTAACTCCAGGGCGTACTCTCGGGCATGCCTGGCGACAGTATCTTTATCTCCCAGTATCGTTACCGAAGCAATCTTCTGCTCGACTATCATCTTTGCCGCCGCTATCACCCGCGGCTCATGCCCCTCCGGAAGCACCACCCGTCTTTTCTTCGCTCGCGCCTTCTCTTTAATTACCTCAAGAATATTTTGCCCCTCACCAGATGTTGCTGTCATTATATCTTCTCCTGCAAATTATATCCAAAAATCCTGTCTGCATCTTCATCGCAGGTCGAATCCTTTATGGTTTCGACATTTTCGTCCCCGCCTACGGCGAGGATGAATTATTGTCAAAACCCAAGAGGGATTTTGACCTACTCGACTATCTCTCATTCAACTCCGGGTTCGCCAGCGAATCGTGGCTCAGGGTCCCCGCGACCCTGACTGTCATTCACGCGAAGGCGGGAACCCAGTGCGATGCACGAAGCCGTTACGGTTTCGTGCCTTTCCTCTGTGCGCGGCTCCGCTTAAGGCGGAGTCCTTCATCTGCTCGTATCCCTACCTCTCATTCAGCTCCGGGTTCGCCAGATACGCCTCTATAAACTTATCTAAATCCCCATCCATCACCGCCTGCACATTCGAGGTCTCCACGTCTGTCCGATGGTCTTTCACCATGTTGTAGGGATGAAACACGTAACTTCGTATCTGGCTTCCCCATTCGATTTTCTTCTTCGATTTCTCTATCGCGTCCCGTTTCTTCCGCTGCTCTTCCACCTGCAACTGATAAAGCCGCGAACGCAAAATCCGAAACGCCACCTCCCGGTTCTTTATCTGGCTTCGCTCATTCTGACACTGCACCACTATTCCGGTCGGGAAATGGGTAATACGCACCGCCGATGAGGTCTTATTCACATGCTGCCCGCCGGCTCCGGAGGAGCGATAGGTATCTATCCGTATATCATCATCTTTTATTTCAATCGCGATATTATCTTCCACTTCGGGATAGACAAAGACCGAGACAAACGACGTATGCCGTCGGCTGTTGGCGTCAAACGGCGATATCCGCACCAGCCGATGCACTCCCGATTCCGCCTTGAGATAGCCATAGGCATACTCTCCCGTAATTTCGAGCGTCGCCGATTTCAAGCCCGCTTCTTCGCCCGGAAGGTAATCAAGCAGGCTCACTTTATATCCCTTTATCTCGCACCAGCGGTTGTACATCCGGAAAAGCATCTCGGCCCAGTCCTGTGACTCGGTGCCGCCGGCGCCGGGGTGAATAGTCAGTATGGCGTTGCGGGCGTCATCAGGACCGGAGAGCAATGTCGCCATCTCCAGCTTTTCCATATCGGCGCTCATCTGCGCCAGCGACTGCTCGATTTCTCTGGCGTCGGCGGAGTCTTCTCCTTCGGTCAGCGCCAGAAGTTCTTCCATGTCGGTGAGGTCGCGATTGAATTTCTCGACTTTATCGAGCCACTTGCGGTGTTCCGAAATCTCTTTGAGGATAGATTGCGCCCGCTGATTATCGCTCCAGAAATCCTGGGCGTGGGTCAACTGCTCCAACTTGTTAATTTTTTCACGACGTCCTTCCAGGTCAAAGAAACCTCCCTAATTTGGAAAGTCGTGTCTTTAAATCAGATATCGTATCTTTCGCAGTTCCAATCATATTTCCATATCCTCAAAGATGCCGTATATATATCGGAAAAAATGTGAAAAGTCAAATGGAATTAGATGGACGAATTTCCTCTTAATCATATTGTCAAGGTTGCGGCAGGTCTTAGCCCAGTAGGTCAAGTCCCTCGACCACGGTGGCCTTTTGCGTGCCGGTCGAGCGGACTTGACAACTTCTAATTTCGCGCTCGATTCGTCTTGCTCGATATTTTAACAACGCCCTCAGAAGCCCTTCAACGTTGCGGCAGGTCTTAGTTTCCGCCGCAAGCGAAAGCGTGACCTGCCGCTCTCTCCCTTGACATTCGATTCCCGATACCCCAACTTGATAATATGGGCCTCCGGTTTCCCAATCAGATAGACTGCCCTTGCTTCTTTGTGACAACATCCTTCAAAAACCG
>JBFMEF010000129.1 GCA_040753495.1 Candidatus Zixiibacteriota bacterium | reverse complement strand
AAATATTTGCCGCCCCGGGAAACGCCGGCATCAGCCTGATTGCCGAATCGGTCGATATCAAGGCGGACAATATCAATGGCTTAGCCGATTTTGCCCGAAAAAATAGCATTGACCTGACCGTGGTCGGCCCGGAACTTCCCTTGACTCTGGGCATAGTTGACGAGTTCAACCGCCGCGAACTGCGCATCTTCGGTCCCACCCAATTGGCGGCTGAAATTGAAGGTTCTAAGGCGTTTGCCAAGGAATTTATGCGCAAGTATCATATCCCGACCGCCTCCTATCAGATATTCTCCGATTTGACCGAGGCGACCAAATTTGTCAAATCGGCGGCGTTTCCGGTAGTCATTAAAGCCAGCGGTCTGGCGGCCGGAAAGGGCGTGGTTATCGCTCACAACCAGGAAGAGGCGGTGCAGGCGGTGGAGCGTATGATGGTGCAAAAAGTATTCGGCGAAGCCGGCGCCAGCATCGTAGTCGAAAATTTCATGGAGGGACAGGAAGTTTCGGTAATGGCTTTCACCGACGGCAAGACGGTCAAGATGATGCTTCCTTCGCAGGACCACAAACGGGTCGGCGATGGCGATACCGGTCCTAACACCGGTGGCATGGGCGCCTACTGCCCGGTCAATTTTATCGATGATATTACCTTAAAAACTATCAAAGAGCATATTCTCGAGCCGACCATTTATGGCCTTGAGAAGGAAGGCAGAAATTACAAAGGGGTGCTCTACGCCGGCTTGATGATGACACCGGCCGGACCCAAAGTTATGGAATTTAACTGCCGTTTCGGCGACCCGGAGACACAGGCGGTTCTTCCTTTGCTGAAATCTGACCTGGCGGATATCTTCATTGCCATTGTGGATGGGAATTTGTCTATAATTGATGAACTGGAGTGGGAGCAAAAAGCGGCGGTCTGTGTTATCCTTGCCTCCAAAGGATACCCTGATAAGCCGGAAATCGGTAAGCGGATTTTCGGTTTAAGGAACTACAGCGATATGAATTCTATGCTGTATCATTCCGGGACACGACGTGAAGGCAAGAACTGGATTACCGCCGGAGGCCGTGTAGTCGGCGTGACCTCGGTAGAGAATGACCTTCCCTCGGCCATATCCCGCGCTTATGATGTAATTGAGAATATTAAATTTGACGGCATGATTTACCGTTCTGACATCGGTTCCAAGAGTGCCGCCATGATGAGAAGTTACGGAGTCTAAAATGCCAAAAGTGCTGATAATGCTTGGTTCGAAATCAGACAGCCAGTATGCCGATGAATGCCAGACGGTACTGAAGAATTTCGGCGTACAGGCGGATATTGAAATTTCCTCGGCGCACCGTCAGCCTGACCGAACCGATGCTCTGGCTAAAGCGGCCGCTGATTCCGGGTACGAGGTTATCGTCTGTATGGCCGGAATGGCCGCAGCATTGCCGGGGGTGGTGGCGGCACGCTCGCATCTTCCGGTAATTGGAGTTCCTTTGCCCGCATCATTGAATGGGCTTGATTCGCTGCTCTCCATAGCGCAGATGCCCTCCGGTGTGCCGGTGGCAACCATGGGGATAGGGAGCGCCGGGGCCAAAAACGCCGCCCATCTGGCGGCGAGGATTCTTGCCTTGAAGTATCCTGAAATCAGAAGGGAGCTTGAGAAATCGGGGCAGAAATAATCTGCAAACCATCCCAGGGAAAATTTGTAAAATAAGTTAAAGGAAGGAGATACAGAATGAAAGCAGGCAGAATCTCAAACGGCTTGAAAATCTTACCACTTGCATTAGTCTTGCTCAGTCTCTGCGCGGCCGGAATAGCGCAGGCCGACGAAGTTAAAGCCAAAGAGCATTTCAACAGCGCTCTGAAGGCGCAGAACGAGAAGAATGATTCGCTGGCGATAGCTGGTTACAAGGATGCCATAAAAGAAGACCCGTCATTTGCGGATGCCTATATCAACCTCGGCTCGATATATTTCGCCAAGGAGCAGTTTGCGGATGCCGAGAGCAATTTCAAAAAGGCTACTGAAGTTGCCCCCGATAATCCAGATACCTGGGCGAATCTGGGCCGAACTTACTATAAGCGCGACAAATTCACGGAAAGTGAAAACGCCTACAAAACCGCCCTGGCAAAAAAGAGCGATTACACCGATATCTATAAAGACCTCGGCTTTCTCTATTATTCACAAGGCAATTGGCCCGCTCTTATTGACAATATCAAAATCTACACGGAGAGGAATCCGACCGATGCCACCGCTCTGTATCTGCTGGGCAAGGGGTACCAGAACTTGAAGAAGTATCCGGAAGCAATCGCGGCGTACAACAGAACCGCTGAGGTGGACAAGAACAATTTCAACGCTTTTAACAGCATGGGGCAGATTTACCTGGCGCAGGAAAATTACTCACAGGCATTTCGTATGTTTGACCGCGCCGTTGCCCTCAAGCCGGACAATTTCAATGCTCTCTACAACCTGGCGATCTCATATGAGCATGAGAATCAAGATAAAGTCGACCAGGTGCTGAAATACTGGAACAATTTCCTGAGAGTCGCCAAAAACAATCCCAAGGCGCAGAAGTTGATACCCCAGACCGAAGAGCATATAAAGGAATTGCAAGCCCTGAAAGAAGCGGGGCAATAAGAATTGCCAGATAAGGAAGCCGGTCTTATGACCGGTTTCCATTTTGTGTTAATATTCCGCAATAGGTAAGAGGTTGCGCGAAAGTCTCTATACTCCGGAAGCCTGCACTCGCTTCAGCATAATCATCAATATATTTCTGTTTATTCTGAAGATGGTTGCCGGCATATTGGGGCGTTCTCAGGCGCTGGTGGCTGATTCCCTCAATTCCCTTCTCGATATCGTCGCCAATGCCGTGGTCTGGTTAGGCATCCGTATCGCCAACCGCCCTCCCGATGACGAGCATCCCTACGGTCATGGCAACGCCGATAATCTGGCGGCGATATTTGTCGCAATAGTGCTGGTGCTTACCGGCGGATATATCGGCTATGAGGCGGTGCACTCCATCATTGACAGGAATTTTCAGACCCCCACTTACCTGGCGACAACGGCCGCCGCCCTTACCATAATTATCAAGGAGACTCTCTACCATTACACCCTGCGAATCGGCAAGAGGTTCAAGTCGCCGGCGGTTATCGCCAATGCCTATGACCATCGCTCCGATGTCATCGTCTCCGCCGGAGCCTTGGTCGGAATTATCATGGCGCAACTCGGATACCCGGTGCTGGACCCCCTGGCCGGACTTTGGGTGGCATTCTTTATTCTCAAGCAGGGCGCTAAGATCATCCGGGAGAATATTCCCACCCTGATGGTTACCTCGCCGGGCAGCAAAATCGAAACGGATATCGGAAACTACATCAAGAATTTAGACGGGGTGATGGCGGTTGTCTGGATACGCGGCCGCGCTGTCGGCTCGAGCTACTACCTCGATACCGCCGTAAACGTCAATGGTAATATCTCCGTTAAAGCGGGTCATGATATCGCCTCAGAAATCAAGCGGAAAGTCCAGCAGAAATTTCCCGACGTCGCCGACATACTTGTCCATATCGAGCCGGATTCCGATTAAGCGATAAACAGTATCTTCTGCCGGCAGTTGCTAGCGAAATTCCACCCGGCGAAATTCATCCCACTCTATCATCTCTTCGTGCCCCTTATCCGATACGAATATGCCTCGATTGTCGGAGTCGATATCATTGGAGTTTCGCAATTTGAAAGCTCGCCCGTCTTTAAGAGTAACTTTGCTGGTGCGCGAAGAGATTTTCTCAATCGACTTGACCAATCCAAATTCGATATCCATTTCAATATCCTGAAATTCGCCGTCAAGAATCTCCCAGGTGAATTCCTCATCATCATCCCACCTGATTTCGCCGCTCAATTCATCGCCGCTCTCCAGTATGACTTTGCCCTCAAGCCTGCGGCCGCCGTCAAAATCGTCATAGCCAACTCCCTTTACCGGTTCGGCAAACTCCACTTTCTCCAATTCGTCCCAGTCGATACTGATTCGGCCCAATTTCGGGTCGGATATTATCACACCGCGGTTACCGCTGTCGATATCGTTGGAATTTTCCAATTCCATTTCCGTGCCGTCTTTCAGAATCACCAGGGCGCTTTGCGACGATAACGGCTCAATCTTGCTGATTTTTCCAAATTCAATCTTACGCTTGCGACGTCCATCCTCCCCATCCAGAATGTCAGTGTCAAAAATCTCATCGACATCCCAGCAGACAAACCCCCGGAACAAGTCTCCCCGACGAGTAGAGGCTTCGCCATAAAGGCGACGTCCGAAATTCGACGATATCGGCGGCGCCGGCATGAAGTCAATCTTTTCGATTTCTTCCCAGAGAAGCTCCAGTATCCCTTGTTTCCGGTCATCTATAAGGAGCTCCCGCATGCTTTCTCCTAAATCGGTCGAGCTGTTTTCGATTTCAAACTTCTCCCCGCTTTTCAACTCTATCCGCGCCCTTTGACCATCGATAGGTTTGATTGTTCTTATATGACCAAAACGAATTCCGGATTGGGCTTTGTCCCCCCAATCCCACCCCATTTCATCCCCTTCTTCCCGATAGACTGTAATACCAAAAATACTGACTTTCCTGGCGCCGGAACGGCGCGAGCTATAATCATCTCCCCGGCTGTCTTCCCGCTCCCGATAGCCATCGAGAATGTCATCCCAGAATCCTTCATTTTTGTCCCACCGGATAAAGCCCTCAAAAGTTTCCCCATCCGAGGTTACAACCTGCCCGTATATCTGCTCTTCAGTCCCCCAGACGGGCGCGATAGCAATCGCTGTCGCCAAGACTGTCAGTAAGAAATTCCGTAGTCTCACCGCTACCTCCATCAATCAAATTTAAAAATCTATTCTCTTTGACGATGAATTTGCGGCTATTGTTTCGGCGGATAGGATTTCCCCCAAAGCCCCGAAAATCTATCGCAGAAGCAGCAGTTTGCGGTACTGAACCGATTTGTCAGCGGCGGCACGGCAGAAATAGATGCCGCTGGGAGCCGGCATTCTCCCCTCCAAATTGCCATCCCAGAAAATCTTGTGACGTCCCGCGCTCAGCGGCCCGCTCTGAATTCTGGCAATTTTCTGCCCCAGAATATTGAATATTTCAATGGTCACATCGGCTCTTTCGTTTAGAGTAAGCTCAAAAACGGTCTGCCCATTGAAGGGGTTAGGGAAATTCGGCGACAAACCCAAGGCGGCAGGATTCAGGTTATTATCAAATTCGTCGATGGCCGTAGGTTCATCCACAGTTACCGCTCCCGCAATCACGGTTACGGCAATCTCACTGTCATCCACGCCTCGTAACCGAAGATATAGAGTATCCTGGAGAATAGTATCAATGCCGAAGACACCCGGAATCGAGCCGGCTGTCCAGTACAGGTCAGCAAGATGATAATTCCCCGCCTCGATTCCGCCGCTATCCGAAGTTAGAAAACTTATGGCAAACATCCCACTGTCGTAGGTTTCTGATGCCATTACCACATCTGCGGAAAAATCTGCCGCCTGAAAAGAAACAGAATCAAGCTGCAATCGGTCAGGATTAAACTGAAGAGGGAGAAATCCTTCTTTAATAGGTCGGGAAAATGTCAGTTCAATAGATGTCACCGCGCTATTACCGGGGGTGGTCCGGCCGTTCCCGACTATAATCGAATCGGCCGGTGGAATCTTTACCCGGACCGGAACCTCAATCTGCCGATTGAAGGCAAGGCTGTCGCGCACCGTAATAGTTCCGGAATGGAGACCGGGCGATAAAAATATTGGCTCAATTTGAAACTTGAGAGAGTCATCGTCGCTTCCGGCGCTGTTTAGAATATTTATCCACCCGACGGTAGCCGACGCCTCCCAGTCAAGCGCTCCTGTCCCGATATTCTGAATCTGGCATCCGGCAAGTGTATTTGTATCGACTTCTCGGTCAAAAAAGAACGAATCCGGGCTCGCCCGCAAGTACGGCATATTCCCCACTAACTCGAGAATGACAAAAAGAGTCTCAGGTGAATTCACCGCTTCCGGTGCCTCAAAGATTACCGGCTCCCGGTATCTGCCGAATCCGAGGGAGGAGATATCGATAGATAGAGCTACCGAGTCATTCTGCATGCCGTTCATTTGGTTCGAAGAGAGCCAGGGAATCTCTTCAGCCAGGCTCCAGTTAAAGACACCACTGCCTTGGTTAAGAATTCTGAGGTATATCGGGGCGGGATTGCCAAGGGCGGCAAAAGCGCGGCAATAGACGGAATCCGGTTCAATATTAAGCAGGGGGGCAGTTACGGTCAGGTTGAGAGGAACGACTACTGTCGCATTGCTGTCGTCCTGGTTTTCAATTCTGAGATAAGTTCCGTACTCTCCGAATTCCAGATTTTCGCCGGCTATAGTTACTGAGATAGTATCCGGGGTAACGCCGTAAAGGGGAGTGAGATTGACCCAGTCGACATCGAAACGGGCGCTCCAGCGGAGCGCACCTGCTCCTGCGTTTCTTATGATAAGCGATTGACCCGGCGGGTTGGCGCCGTCTCTTTCCATCGCGAAATTTAACGAGCCCGGCTCCGCCACCAGGGTGGGATTATTATATCTTTTGAGGGTCAAATAAATATCGAAATTTCCGCTCCGGGAATCAGCCCAGGCGAAATAAAGATTGTAATTATCCATGGTCACTGCCGGCTGAAGCTGCCGCCCCAGGTCGTCCTGATGAACTTTGAAAGCGCTGCCGGAAAATAGCCCCAGGTTATCAATAATCTGCGCCCGAACATTCCATTGACCGGTAGATGAGTCAGCCCATGCCAGGCAGAGGTTACCGATATTATCAGAAGCGAGCGCCACTTCTCTCTGGGCGGTAAGGCCGTCGTTCAGATTTACTTTCATGCTTGCGCTGAGGGCGGCTCCAGCGCTGTCATAGCGGCGAAGATAAATATCGGGGTTTTGGGGATACTGCCCATTGCGCCAATCAACCCAGGCAATGTAAAAGCGCCGATAACCATCGGCGGCGACAACAGGAAATGCCTGGCGAGCGGTTCCGGCATCGTCGCTGACCTTGAATTCAGAACCAATTGGCGCTCCGTTGCGGTCATACCGGCGACAGAATATATCATCATTGCCAAGCCGATTGTCGTACCAGACAACAACAAAGCTGCCGTCAATCATTCCGCAGACCCGCGGTGAATGTTGGGCAAATGTCCCCGCTTCACTGTTGAGTCTGAAATTTGTTCCCAAAAGCCCGCCGGAGGATGAGAGCCGCTGCCCATATATATCCCAGTTGCGGTTACGATAATCAGCCCAGACGACCATCGAGGAGCCGTCACTGAACAGAGCAATATCGGGCGATTCGGTAGTGGAATCCGGCAATTCGGAGGTCAGATTTATGTCGGAAATTGTCTGCGACGGCTCAATTCTGGAAAAATAGATATCGGCGCCAAAAGGGTAATCGCCATTGCGGTAATCTTTCCAGACACCGGCCACCTGCCCGAAGCGGTTGGCGGAGACCGACGGCTCCATCTGGGGAATACCAATATCGATATCATTTACTAATTGATTGCCGCCTGACAGATATCCGGCGCTGTCCAGATACTGACAGTAGATATTGTTCTGCCCTCCTCGTTTATCATACCAGATGACAATGACAGAACCAGGGGCGCCAAGGGTCAGGCGCGGATTAAGCTGGTCGGCGGTAGAATTGTCGTCGCTAACTTTGATGTCATAGCGATCCAGCGTTAATGAAAACACCGAGAAAAGCGGCATAACTATGCCCAGCAAAAGCACTGTCAGCGGTTTCCGCATACCAAAGGTTTATGCAACTGCTGTGCCCTGAAGAATGCTGAAGAGAGACATACCGACTCCCTGTCGATCTTCATTCAATTCAATTGCTTAGGGAGCCTTCCTCAGAATATTGAAAGGGAGATTTAGCTTTGGTACATATCAAAGGGGAAAAGAGTGCCGAATCTCACGGAACTCTTTTCCCCTCAATTGTCTGGAAATCAGTGACGACTATCTGATTTTCTTTTTGTGACGATCCGCTCTTCTGCGTTTTTTCCGCTTATGAGTCTTAATCTTCTGACGTTTTCTTTTCTTGCCGCTTGGCATCAATCCTCCGTTCGAGTTAAAAGCGAGACTTCGCTCAGACCGGCAGTTTCGTAATCAGGTTCTTGAATTCGTTCGATGGCTTAAACACCGGGACCTTTCTTCCCGGAACCGGGACCACATCGCCAGTCCGCGGATTGCGCGCCTTGCGCGATTTCCGTAACTTCACTTTGAATGTCCCGAAACCGCGGATTTCGATATTGTTACCGGTCTCCATCGATTTCTTCACCGTCTCCAGGAATGCATCAACAACCACTGCGACATCAGTTCTGGTCAAGCCGGTCTTCTCGGCTACTTTTTCTACCAGGTCAGCCTTGGTCATTTCATCCTCCCTACCTGCTGGTTTATTTTGATATTCATTTTTTTTCGTTCAAATCAGTTCCCGGACTTTTATAAAACTATAGAGCATTTATTCTTAGCGTTCCAGTTTGACCCGCAATCAGCGATTATTCTATACAAGTTTTATATGCAAATCAATATTTTATTTTAATACAGATACATAATTCTCGGTCCCCCGCTTTCCCCCTGAACCGTTTGTTGAATTTCATTCATTCCGACCCCCAAAAGCTCCCAGAGCCCTTTCTTTGGCTTTGGCTCCTGTATGGTCTGCGGCTCCCCTTTTAAACCGGCGAGGTCAGCGGCAATCTGGAGTGCGTCGTCAAAAGTCCCCAGCGTGTCCACCAGCCCCAATCCATAAGCCTGCCGTCCGGTGTAAATGGCGCCATTGGCCAGCTGATAGACATCATCTTTATCCAGTTCCCGTCCCTCCGCCACCACTTCGACAAACTGCTCATAGGTGTCCATTATGACCGCGGTCAGCATTTCCCTCTCTTTATCGGTCATAGCCCGGTCCAAGGCCCCCACATCTTTCAGGTCGCCCGACTTTACCCGCTCGTACCCTATCCCGATTTTTTGCAGCAGTTTCTCCGCCGTCAAGAATTGAATTATGACTCCGATAGAGCCGGTTAACGTCCCTGGATTGGCCACGATCCGGTCGGCGGCGCAGGCAATATAATAACCGCCTGATGCCGCCAGAGACGACATCGATACTACCACTACTTTTTCTTCCTCATCCCGAATTTTTCTGATGGCATCATATATTTCCTGTGATGGCGCAACTCCGCCGCCGGGTGAATCTATATGAACCACAATTCCCTTGACACTGGATGATTTCCCCCATTTCTTCAACTGCTTGACTATCGGTTCGGCTTCAGAAATAGTGCCAAAAACTTCAACCACCGCAATTCGCGAACCGCCGCCCGAGATACTAATCCCGTCATCTTCTCCCCACGTTCCCAGGAAAAGCAGGATGAAAAAGCCCCCGACAAAGAAAAATGTTAGAATGATGATTACCGCGACAATGGCGTCTCGTTTTCCTGCCATAACTAATTACTGAAAATTTTCAGCCTTTCCCCCACTTTGATATTACCGGGGTCATCCAGCTTATTCCATGCCAGAAGATTGGCGACCGATGTCCTGAACTGGTCGGCAATTCCATAGAGGGTATCACCGCGTTTGACCGTATAGATTCGATAACTTGAAGTCGAGTCGGCGCTCGAGATAAGGAGTTTCTGCCCCGGGTATATCTTCCCCCGGCTTCCCAGGTTATTCAATTTTCTTAGATACGAGACCGAAATCCCGAAACGCTTGGCGATATCCCAGAGCGTGTCTCCCTTGCGCACTACATAAACGCTGGCTCCTTCAGCGGAACTGGCGCGAACTTCGGCGTTTTGTTCGGCGCCGTCAGAGCGGACTTTCAGTCTTTGACCGACATAGATGAAAGAGCGGCGGTTCAGGCGGTTCAACCGTCGAATCTCTTCGGCGGTAGTGCCAAATGCGGCGGCGATATCGGAGACGGTATCGCCGGCTCGAACCACATAGCTGTCTCCTTCAGCGGCATATTTGCGTGACGCTTTCGGCTCGGTCTCGGCATAGGTAGCTCCGCCCGGCACTGGAATAATAAGATTTTTTCCCGCTATAATGCGCGACTTGGAGCTGAGGTTATTCGCCTCCCGAATGGCATAGACCGAAACCCCGTACTTGCGGGCAATGGTCGAAAGCGACTCCCCGCGTCTTATGTTATGATATACCCAGCTGGTCTGTTTCGATGACGGCATCTCGTCATAGGCGGCAAGAAACGCATCCTTGGTTCCGACCGGAATTCGCAGCATATAATTCTTTACATTGGGTGGCGTATGCTGCCGAAGCAATTCGGGATTCAGCTCTTTGAGCTCTTCCACCGTGCAGTCAATCGCCTTGGCAACCGTTTTCAGTTCCAGGCTCTTGTTAATCTTCACCTCATCGAAAGTCCATTCCGGTTCATAATTGATATCGGTGAAGCCGAATCGGGCCGGGTCCTTGCATATCATCACTGCCGCCATGAAAAACGGCACATAATCCATCGTCTGCTTGGGAAGCCGCATCATCCAGAAATCTTCCGTGCGCGTTTTCCTTATGGCGGTGCGAATTCGTCCGGGACCGCAATTATACGCCGCCAGCGCCAGTTCCCAGCTGCCAAACTCGTTATACAGGTCTTTCAGATGCCGCGCTGCGGCATGAGTCGCCTTGACCGGGTCCTTCCTTTCGTCGTACCACCAGGTGCGGTCCAGGTTATAGAGTCTTCCAGTTGAGGCAATAAACTGCCAGAGTCCCATGGCGCGAGCCCAGGAATAGGCGTGTGGATTATACCCCGATTCCACCAGCGCCAGGTATGACAAATCCAGAGGCAATCCATATTCAGCGAAAATCCTCAGAATCATCGGATTGTATTTGGTAGAACGGCCCAGATATCGCTTAACCGCATCCCGCGCCACAGTCTGATAGTAGACAATACACTTCTTCACCCGGTCATTAAAGACAATAGGAACATCGTAACTCAGCTTTTCCTGTGTATAAGTCTCCAGACGTTTGTATTCCGAGGAATCAATCTTCAGGTTATTCATCTCGGAGAACCGTGATATCAGAGCCTCCGGAGAAACATCCTCCGGAAGATGCCCTAGCGACACCAGGGTGGTGCGATAGTTGGCGGTGATTTCCGCCAGAAGACGATTATATCGTATCCCTTCCGAGGTGAGCGAATCAGATTCGGTATCTATATCAAGTTCTCCCAGAATGGAAAGCGATTTTTCAAAATAGTACTCAGCTTCCTCCCAGGCTGTCTCGCGGTTAGCCAGAATCCCCATTGTGCAGTATTCCTGGGCAATATCAAGCCGTCTTGATATAACGTCATCAATGGCGGCAGCGCCATCAAATGCCATTGTCGCTGAATCGCTTATCTCCTGCGGACTCTCCCCCATCGGCTCCAGCTCGAATATTTCTGTTTCCCCAGCCCCACTATCATCGAGCTGCCCCTGCTGCCCCGTTTCCCCTTTATCTCCAGCTTTCTGCAGACGGGGATTGGTGCATGAGAATACGAACAATCCAACCGTTGCAACTAACAAGAACAGAAAAGCCTGCTTATGCATTATCACCTGCCAAATTTTTAGTATCCTGTCTTGAATATATCGGCAGACAAATATACCTGCTTTACACCCAAATCAGGCTAACTCATTGCGATATATACAAAACTGCTTGAAACACTGTCAAGGGATTATTTTTCCCTTTTCCAGAGAACCCTTAGTATATCAATAACTTCCTTATCACTTCGGGCATATCGGATATTTTTCATCCCCTTAAACCAGGTAATCTGCCGTTTGGCAAATCGACGAGTATTCTGCTTAATCTGGGTTATCGCCGAATCGAGGCTAATACGGTCATCCAGATAATCGATTAACTCATTATAACCAATTACATTAATCGCAAGGATCGCATCCTTCATTCCCCGGTTGTAAAGCTCCTCTACCTCCCGCAATAGTCCTGCTTTCATCATCTTGTCCACCCGGTCATTTATAGCCTTATACAGTCTCTCCCTATCCGGCATGAGGCAAATCACCATAAAATTGACTTCATTATTGCTGTCCGTCCGACTTTCGGATAGAAACGATGATTTCGGCTGGCCAGTTATCTTGTAAATCTCAAGGGCTCTGATAATCCGGCGAATATTATGAGGATGTATCTTTTCCGCCTCGTTCGGGTCTATTGCTTTAAGCTGCTCATAGAGATACTGCGATCCCCGGGTCGCTACTTCCTCCTGAAGTTGCTCCCGGTAATGATAGTCTCCTTCCGGGATTTCCGCGATTCCTTCCACCAGTGAGCGTACATAAAGTCCCGTGCCGCCACAGACCAACGCTTTTCGACCCTCAGATTGTATCTTTTCAAGCCATTGCCGGGCATCGCGAGTAAAGTCAAAGGCGGTATATCGCTCACCGGGCGACACGATATCAATCAAGTGAAACCGATACTTTTCCCTCTGCTCGGGCGTAGGTTTATCGGTTCCGATATCAAGTCCGCGGTAAATCTGGCGCGAATCGGCCGAAATAACTTCCAGGTCGGGATATTCCCGGAAAAGTTTCAGCAGAATTTCGCTTTTGCCGGAACCGGTCGGTCCTGTAAGAACCGGCACCGTCGGTTTATTTCCGTCCGAATTTGAAATCAAGTTCACTCTTGCTGATTCTAAAGATGGTGGGGCGACCATGCGGGCAGCAGTAATTATCCTTCGCCGCCAGCAGCCGTTTGAAGAGATTCAAAGCTTCTTCGGCGCCGAGACGGTCCCCGGACATGACCGCTGAGCGGCAGGCAATTGACTGGGCGACCGCTTTTTTCAAATCATGCTCCGCTCCTTTTATCACTCCGATATCATCGATAATCTGAAGGAACACTTTTTCGGGCGATTTGCGGGAGAGTACTGATGGCACCGCCGATAATAGCACGGTTCTTGGGCCAAACGGTTCCGCCACGAATCCTGCCGCTTGCAGAAGGCCCGCGGTTTCTTCAAAGAGGGCGTAGCGGTCCGGCGCCAGGGAAATCGTCACCGGAAACAACAGATTCTGCGCCACCCCCGAGCCGCGATTTATCGTTTCCAGATTTTCCTCATACAGAACTCTCTCATGAGCGGTGTGCTGGTCGATAACAAATATCTCCACGCGGCTCATGAATATCAGATAAAGCTCGGCAAACTGTCCGAGAAAGAGAATTTCATCACGGGTAAGCATCTCGCCGGTAGTGACATCAACCAGCTCCACGCCCGGCAATTCCTGCCTTGAGTCGTTATGAGCTGCGGAGGAATCGACCGTTTGCCCCGAATCCATGCCGCCGTATAGTTGTTTCAAGAATTCCTGGTTCGCGGCAAAGCCGCCCGAGGGCGCGGCGTCGGCGCGGCGATATGCCTGTCTCACCCAGGTTTTGGCGTCGGCTGTGACGCCAGTCGATGCGATTGAGCCGGGATTTTGCCCGGACTCCCGCAGCCCCCGTCGCACCGCCTGAAACAGCAGGTCGTGCACCTGGCTTTCTTCGGATAGACGCACCTCCGCTTTGGTGGGATGCACATTGACATCAACCCGCGAGGGTTCAATACGGAGGTTGACCGCGCCGGCCGGATAATTTCCGCGCGGCAGCGCTTCGCCATACCCGGCAATGATAGCATGCATTAGATTGGTCGATTTAATAAAGCGGCCGTTAATGAAAAGATAAAGTCCATACTGGTTCTGTCGGGCGCTCTGCGGCGTGGAGATATATCCCAGAATATCAATTCCATCAATCTGCGACCTTAATTCGAGAAGGGAGTTTTCCTGTCCCGCAAAGAGCAGATTGGAGACACGCCGACGGAAACTGGAGTCAGTTTCGGCGCTCAGATTATAAACCTCTTTACCATTGAGGCGGTAACTGAATTTGATATGGGGGGCGCTTAAAGCCAGCGCCACGGCGGTGCGGGTCAGATGGCGCGCCTCGGTGACTTCCGCTTTCAAAAATTTTCGGCGCGCGGGAGTGTTGAAAAAAAGATTGGAGACTTCCACTATGGTTCCGACCGGCGCCGCAATCGGCTTGAGATTCTGGACCACTCCCCCCTCAATTATTATTTCCTGTCCGCTGTCGGCCTCTTCCGTTCGTGAAACCAGCCGCGTCCGCGAAACAGAGGCTATCGATGGCAGAGCCTCGCCGCGAAATCCGTAACTGGCGAGATTTTCCAGGTCGGAAAAATCGCTTATCTTGCTGGTAGCGTGACGGGCAAAGGCGACTTCAATCTGCTCGGCGGCAATGCCGCAGCCGTTGTCGGCAACCGATATCAGTTTCGTGCCTGATTTTTCAACGACGATATCGACCCGGGTGGCGCCGGCATCAAGAGAATTCTCCACCAGCTCCTTGAGGACAGCGGCAGGCCGCTCGATTACTTCGCCGGCGGCAATTTTATTTACCAGCCGTTCCGGAAGCGGACGAATTCTTCGCCGGGTCGCCAGTGACGGGCTATTGCTCATCAAGCCGCTCTTTCCATTTATTCAGCAGTCGAAATGCCTCAAGCGGTGTCAGTCCGTTCATATCGAGCCGCCGCAATTCCTCTTCCAGTTCCGAGGGTGGCTTTTCAAACAGAGAGTGTTGATTTATATTCTTCTGGATTCCGCGCGCCAGTTCCGACTGCGAAAATTTCCCCGACTCCAGCAGTTTCAAGAGCTCGCGCGCCCGTCCGATAACTTTGCGCGGCACTCCCGCCAGACGGGCGACTTCGATGCCATAAGAGTCATCACACCCGCCGGGAACAATTTTATGCAAGAATACTATCTCTTCCTGCCATCTCTTCACCGCCACCTGGAAATTCCGCACTTTATCATAGAGCGCCGCCAGACCGGTCAACTCATGGTAATGAGTCGCAAATATTGTCCGGGCTTTTATGTTTTCATTGATATACTCAACCACCGCCCAGGCGATGGAGAGACCGTCAAACGTGGAAGTTCCCCGGCCTACCTCATCCAGCAGAATCAAAGAATTCTCGGTGGCGTTATTTAATATATTTGACGCCTCAATCATTTCCACTAAGAATGTTGATTGTCCCCGTGCCAGATTATCGACGGCGCCGACGCGGGTAAAGACCCGGTCAACCAGCCCAACAACCGCCTTCTCCGCCGGCACAAAAGAGCCTATTTGCGCCAGTATTACAATCAATCCTATCTGCCGAAGGTAGGTTGATTTACCCGACATATTCGGACCGGTCAGAATCATAATCCGCTCGCGGTTCATATCCAGGCTCAGGTCGTTAGGGATAAATGTCCCGGGCGGAAGAATCTCTTCAATTACCGGGTGGCGCCCTCCTTTAATTTCGAGAATCGGACTTTCACTGATTTCCGGCTGAACATACATTTTCTCTACTGCCAGATTGGCTAATGAGACTATGAGGTCGAGTTCAGCGAGAATCTCCGCCGCTTCCAATTGTCTTTTGATCGACTGCGCCACGGCGTCGACCAGTTCATTGAACAGACGCTCTTCCAGTGAAAATATCTTCTCTTCCGCCGCCAGTATCAGCTCTTCTTTAGCCTTGAGGTCTTCGGTTATGAATCTTTCGGCATTGACCAGAGTCTGCTTTCTGATATAATTCTCAGGTGTCTTATCCAGATTGCTCCGAGTGATTTCGATATAATAGCCGAAGACTTTGTTGAATCCAACCTTCAGAGAGGCTATGCCGGTTCGCTCTCGCTCCGTCTTCTGAAGAGACGCAATATATTCCCGCGCCTCCCGAATCGACTCAACCAGCCGGTCCAGTTCATCCGAGTAACCCGGCCGGATAATGTCTCCCTTGGCCGAAGTTAAAGGAGGTTCCTCGACTATGGCTCTCTCAATTATTTCCGCAACCTCGCGCAATTCAGGATAAGCGCCGCAGCCGGCACGAAAGACCTCCGCCTGGAGCGCTTGAGTTAATTCCACTGCGTCTTTCCCAAGTCGAATGGCATCGCCTATCGACGCCAGTTGGCGGGGATTAATCTTGCGCATTCCCAGACGGCCGCAGAGTCTCTCCCAGTCCGGAAGCCCTTTCAGCAGCTGGGAAAGTTTTGTCGCCAGTTCCCGTATCTGATACAGTTCCGCCACGCCAGCCATACGTCGGTCAATCAGAGCGCGCGATTTGAAGGGACGGAGAATGCTTTCTCTGAGTCGTCGGGCGCCGCCGGCCGTAGAGGTACGATTAAGGGAGTGAAAAAGCGAGCCTTGCTCGGAATTGTCGGATAGATTTCGCACCAGTTCCAGATTTCGGACGGTGTTGTAGTCAAGCAGCATATGCTGCTCGTAATCGGCCGGCGAAATCTGTGTTATATGGTCCAGTTTTGTTCTATTATTTTCTCTCAAATAGCGAAAAATAGCCCCGGCGGCCGCCAACCCCTCTCTGAAATGACCTACCCCGAAACCGTCCAGAGTGCTGACTCCAAAGAATTGCTGCAGCTCCGAGACTGCATTTCTGTAGTCGAAATTGTGCTCCTCGGCGGGAGTAACCTGACGACTCAATGTCCGGGTCAAAAGATGCGAGACAGGCGACAATTCGGAGGAGCCGTTGGAATTCTGCGGAACCAGAATCTCGCGCGGCGACAAAATCTGCAGACGTTGACTCACGTCGCCTTTCTGCCCTTCATAGACAAAAATTTTCCCGGTGGTCAGGTCTATGTATGACAGCCCCAGTTTCTTCTCCGATTCGGCATAGACCGCGGCGAGATAGAGGGGAGCGCTGGCTTCGGTCATGCCCTCTAAGGTGGCGGTGCCCGGGGTCATTATCTCCACCACTTCTCTTTTGACTACGCCCCGCGCAAATTTGGGGTCTTCCACCTGCTCCACCACAACCACTTTTTCCCCGGCCGCCAGCAGCCGCGCCATATATTTGTCCATAGCGTGGTACGGCACCCCGGCCAGCGGAATCTTTTCTCCGTCAATATTGCCACGGGAAGTCAGCGCCACGTTGAGAATCGGCGCCGCCTTGATGGCGTCATCTCCGAACATTTCATAAAAATCCCCCATTCGGAAAAATAATATTTTGTCGGGATGCTGCGACTTAATTCGGTAATACTGACGCATCAGCGGCGTCATAGAATCCTTTCGGGAGCCCGGGGTCATCGCGCCACCACCTGGTATGTTTCCTTCTCCTCGTCTTCAAGACGGGCGCGGAATTCCATTGCCTTATCCGTCGAGCGAAATCGGCCCACATAGACCACGTAATATTTCCTGCCGGAGATCGTCTTTCCGACAATTTCCACCGGCGCCTTATATTTTTTCATCCGCTCGGCAAGCGCCTCGGCGTTGACCTTCTGGGAAAAAACGCCGGTCTGCAGCGAATAGACGGTGCCGGTCAGTGTCTCCGCCTTCTGGTCGACGCTTCTCGGTTCAAAACTTTGAAACCGGTCGGCGAGTTCCTCCAGCCCGATAGCACGGGGATAACTCTCCTTTAGCAGATTATAGTAATGGATGGCGTCATCAACTCTGCCTATTTCGATTGCCGCCGATGCCATCAGGTACATCGCCGCCGCCGAAAACTCTTCATCTTTCGACTTAATGATTCTCCGGCAGAAATTTTGCGCCTCTCCGAATTTCTTCTTTGCCAGCAGCTCGATTGACTGGCTCAAACGAACCTGATTGCTCAGCTGCGCCGATGCTCCCTCTTTGATAATCTGTTCCTTCAGTTTGGAAGCGCCTGCCTTATCCCCGTTCTTTTCAACCGCCAGCGCCCGGAGAAACATCATCTGCTCCCGGTACTGACCGGCCTCCCAGATTCCCAGGTATTCCTCCGTGACCTGGAGCAATCCTTCGAAATTCCCGTCCGCCAGAAGCAAATAGGCTTTTGTTTTGTAGTAATATTCCGCGCGCTCCGGGGGCACGCCGGCATGCGATGCTCTTTCGAGCAATTGCGAGATTTTCTGCCCTTCCGTTTCCAGAAGCGCCTGTCCGAGTATCAAGAGACCGTCCCGGCGCGACGCTGACACTTGGCGATTGAGTTCCAGGCGAGCCTGAGTCAAGTCGCCGAAGTCTATAAGTTCAATGATATCGGCCGCCCCGGTTACGCTCGCTCCCCCCAATACCGCCAGTAATAAAAGAAAAAAACGCATCAGATCACAAAACTGTCAACCGCTTTGCAGGAGGGACAATGCCACTTCTTGGTGCGCGACTTATATCCGCAGCGAGTACAATGATATTCGTTTTCAACCGCCTCCCGGCGCTGCTCCAGACGATTTATCAGGTCGCTCAGCCGCTTTTTGTCCCCCACGGTGAGCGATATCTTGGCTAAGTCGAGAATCGGCATATATGACTCCGGATGGTCCTCAATCGCGACCGAAAGATGGTCCATGGCGTCGCTGTATTCCCCCTTTTTATAATGATATTCCGCCAGCGTCAAGCGGGCATCCAGATTCTTTGGCGAGGTTTCCAGAATTTCGTTACAGATGGTGAATATCTCGCCGAATTTCCCCAGGTCAAAGAGCGCCCTTTTCAGACGACTCAGAACGAAGTGGGACGCCTCCGGCACCGTCTTAATCAGCCGCTTCCAGAATTCAACGGCATCCTCTTCCCGGTTCTCGGCAAGATATGAGTCGCCGATAAAGATATATGCCGGTATACAGGCGGCATCAAGATTAATCGCTTCCTTGAAAAGAAGTCGCGCCTTATGATATTCCTTCTCATTATAAAGTTTCTCGCCCTGCAGAAATTTATAAATGGCAAGAGCCCCTTTCGACTTTGCCCCGTCACTCTTGACCAGACGCTCTTTCATTTCAAAAGCCGCTTCCCAGTCGCCGGTGCGGGAGTGCAGCTCCAGAAGTCTCTCGGCTGCCCAGCGGTCGTCGCCGCCTATGGAAATCAATTCCCGAAGAGCCGAGAGAGCCGAGGCATTGTCATTCAGCGCCAGGAAATCCTCCGCCAGGGCGCGAAGAATCAGACGTTTATCATCGGGTGAAAGCCCATGTCGAATGGTCAGGTCTTTGTGCACCTGAAGCGCCTTATCGGTCTTGCCGTATTTCCGCAGAATATTGCCGATACGGACATAGGCGTCGATATTTTCGCTGTCTTCCGCGACCGCCTCCCGGAACTTGCCGAAAGCGGCCTCATCTCGGCCGTCCAGCAACGCCTTCAGCCCCTCTATGTACGACGTAAGGTCCTTGCCCTTCTTCTCTTTTTTGAAGCGGTCGTAATAAAGATATATGAAGAGAAGAGCCGATAGAGCTAAAATAAATATTATGAGAATACTGTCCATATTTTACTCCTGAAGGTCCCCCGGTTTGCCGAGAAGATTTTTGGCTTCTTCAATCGGCCGGTTTCGGAGCGCCGTCACCTCATTCTGAAGCCCCTTTATCGTCCGGTTAGATTCCCTCAGCTGGTTGGACAGTTTTAAATAAACGGTAATGAAGAGCAGAAGCGATATGAGCGCTCCCAGCACAAACGACCAGAATACCACCGTTATAAGAGGCACGTCGTAGCGCTGGGTCCAAATCAGGTCAACATCTACAGTCTTGACCGGGCCGGTATTATAAACGGCAAATCCGACAATTATCAAAATGATAATGAGGATCAGAATCGACCTGAACACCCACATACTTCCTCCTTGGAAGAAAATCCGTTTCTAAATATGGAATAAATATTGTCTATCTGCCGTCGCCCGATGCCAGGCTTATCCTTCAGCGAACTTCAGACCGTTCAGCAATTCCAGAAACTCCTTTTCGATGCTGTCGAAATAGCGCCATTCGCAAACCAGATTGAGCATGACGATATGATTATCCTTTTTGGCGAAGAAGATTGAACCGCCATAGAAATCGGAAACCACATCGGCGCGGTCCGACTCGGAACCGGCCCGTTGCACTTCCAGGGTATAGCGAAGCTGAGTCGAAATCCGAACACCGGGAACGTCCCCGGCGCTCATGCGCGAGCGTTTCTTCAACTGAAAGTTGCCAAACATATTCTTAAATTCTTGAAAGATATTGTTCTTCTGCTTGGATTTGAACCCCTCTGATAATATAGAATCCACAAACTGGTCCGCCGTCAAAGACGAGGTATCGACAAAGACTGTGACCTTGGGAATAGTAGTGTAATTAGGCGCGTGCTGAAAGTGAAGGGGGATATCATACTGCTTTTTGACCAGAACCAGTCTGACCGGGCTTTTCGCCTTCTTGATGGAATAATCCCAGACATCTGGGATCGCCAGAGAGAAACCGTAATCGTCATCCGTGTAAACGCCGTTTTCCACCTGACCGGCAAGGTCTTTCTTCCTGGCGTCACTGCCGCCGACAAACAAAAGAACCAGACCTAAGATAATTATCAACCGTTTCATTACACTACCTCCAGATTGCTTATAACTATTTATCAATTATACAGTTGGTAGTCAAGAAATATTTCAAAAAATATTGCCATCACTCGAAATTTGGACCGTGTTGCCACAGAATCTGATTGGCGCATTGGGCATGGGCATCCGCTAAACCTGGTAGCGCTGCTTATATTGAGTAAAAAGCTGCCCCCACTCGGTCCGGCTGAACTTCCTTATAATCGACCGTCCGATAGTGGGATACCAAAGCCAATCATGATAGAAGTTACTTGCCATCGGCGCCCAGAATACCAGAGGCGAATGAAGCGCAATCTTCTCCAGAAACCGCAGCGGTCCCAGCCGAAGCATCTGGTCGCCCCAGATTACAAATGATTTCTTAGTCTTAAAGCCGAAATTAATCCCGCCAATATCTTTCCCCTTAATTTCGATTTCTCTCAGGTCGGCCACCCCCAACCCTCGCTCATGACAGAGACGTAGGTACGGAATATCCATCGGTTCAAACCCCATCAGGCGCGCCGCCACGGCGTCAATGGCGACAGAGTCGGCCGAAGCCAGCAATATATTCTTCCCGTGCGGAGTCATGGTTCGCGGCCCGGCGCCATCACCGCAGACTGTGCCATCCATCACGGCAAGAAGCGACGGGTGCAGCTCTTTCTGCATTATCATCAAATCCACCAGAACTTCGTGTATATATTTATGCGCATAGTGGCGAACTTCTTTTAAGAGTCCCCCAAAGGCGTTCTTAATGGCGCCGGTGGTGACAGAGTGACCGTGAGTCTTTACCGTTGGCAGATGAATAATCTGCTTACCGGGATAAAGCGCCGGTATCTCTATCCCCTCGGGGAAAATTCTATCCAGCCGAAGAAGTTTTTCTTTGAATTCATATTTGACCCAGCCGACATCGGTCAGCGCCGTAAATCCCAATCCGTATTTCTTCAATACCGGCATCCAGCAGTTGTTCTTCGCCCCTTTTATCGGGTCGGTTACCACGGTCTTGTTTTCGAGCGGAATAATTTTCTTCGGAGAGTAGCCATCTTCCAGAAGTGTTTTCACCACCCCTTCCAGCTGCCAGGGCTGGGATGAGCATGCCGGAAAATACTTAGTCCAGGAAAGATTTAACTTCAGAATCGTCTCTTGGTCCTGCTTTATTATGCTCTGATAACCGACCAGATGGAGTAGCCGGCGATAATCCTCGATTACTGTCGCCGCCGACGTATCCAGAACCGCCACCAGGCTTCGCGCGCTCATCGCTCAAATCCGATTGGCTTGCGATTAAGAGTCTCCAGATAATCGCGGGCCGGGCAGAAATCAAATTCGCCAAGCAGGTGATTCAATTTCCGCAGCAGGGTGGAAATGGAGCCATATTGACGATATTTTTGAAGAAGACTCAGGCCTTTGAGACGGGGCATATTGGTATCCAGCTCCCAGGGATGAACATAAAGCACCGCCGGCTGTCCCTCGCGATTCATTTTCTTGATAATCCCCGCCGTGTACCAGAGAGGTGAATGGCGAAGATAGCCGCCGCCGCAGACAGGGAGCCTCTTTCCCAGCACCTTAGTAGTCGACGCCGGAATCTCGTGCAGAACTCGGCCGTTGTCGAGTTTCATCTTAAAAATCTGATTGGGCGCCGAGGGGTCGCCATAGATATCATGCTTGATAGGAAACAGCGATGAATCATACGAAAAGCCTAGGTCGGCAAGAACTTCAAATGCCCACTTGGTGGTCGAATCAATGGACCAGCTGGGCGCCCGGTAACCTATCGGCGCAATACCGCAGGCATTCCGTATCGCCTTGATAGCCATCTCGGTATCAAGGCGGAATAGCTCTTTGTCGGCTTTCTTTACCATAAGATGGCGATAACTGTGGCAGGCTACTTCGTGTCCCGCCGAGGCTATTTCATCTATCAATGCCGGAAACCGGTCGGCGACCCAACCTAGAACAAAAAAGGTCGCCCGCACTTCGTGCTGTTCAAAAAGGTCCAGCAGGCGTTCGGTATTGCCGACCACCCGCGAAGGCAGTTCATCCCATTCCCGGAAGTCGATATTCTCTTTCAGATTTTCAACGACAAACCAGTCTTCCAGGTCAACGGTAAGGATATTGGTCAGCACCGATTTACCTCTTACAATGGCGGAGAAAGGGAGCGCCTATTCTTTGGTAGGCGAATAATTGTAACCGTAATAATTATAATTATAATAATACGGCAGAGAATGGGTCAAATTATTGACGACCACGCCCAATATCTTTTCCTTCTGGCGGGCGAGAAGTCCGGTGGTGCGGGTTATCACGCCGCGTGGAGTCGAACCGGCTTTGACCACCAGCAGCACTCCATCAACCTCATCCATCAGTATCAGCGGGTCGGATACCGGCACGACAGGAGAGGTGTCAATCAGTATCAGTTCGTAATAAAACTTCAATTCCTCAAGAAGCTTATGAATAATCGGACCATTTATAATGTCGGAGGGATTTTCCAGATGTCTTCCGGCTGTCAGTATGTCCAGTTTTTCCAGGGCGGTCTGCTTGACCGCTGTGCGCACAGCGGCTCCATCGAGAAGCACCTCGGCAATCCCTTTTTCTCGAGATAATCCGAACAGCTTGTGGATGGTCGGGCGGCGCAGGTCGAAATCAATGAGAAGTGTCTTCCGACCCTTGTGCCGCGCGGCCGTTATCGCCAGAAACGAGGATATCAGGGATTTCCCCTCGGAAACCATGGAGGAGGTAACCAAGATAGTTCTCTTATTCTGGGGGGACTTAAGACCGTTCAAATTATGCAGAAGCCGCCTGAATTCCGACGCCTCGGGTGATTCAACATCGTAATAATCGACTAAATTGAGATACTTATCCTTTCCCAAGTCTCCTCCGTTCAGACATACTTTTCCGTTATATCAAAAATGGCATCGGTCAGTTTCAGATAGTTTTCTTCGGACAGTTCCAGCGACCGCTTGGCTTTAGCCAGACTCGGATTTATTTCCAGCGCTTTTTTGAACTGCTCGATACTTTTCTGCCAGGCAAATTTCGCCTGATGCAGATAGCAGGCGCCCAGCTCGTAGTAGAGGTCAACATAGCTGGGATTGCGGTCAATTTCATTCTGCAGCTGCTTTATCCGGTCGTCGATATTGCTCTGCGAAAGCCACTCGGTGTACATCAGGAAGCGATGAAAATGCGCCGCCTTTCCCTGACGCTGCTTTTCTTTCTTCTCGTCGCGCACCCCTTTAAACAGCGCAAATGCCCGCTTCAGCTCCCCGTTGGTCAGGGCCGCTACCGCTTCGTCAAAGGTAGACGTCTTGTAGTCGGGATTTATCAATACCGCCTTGTTCAGCAAATCCATGGTTTTGGTCGTGAGGTCGGTATAGAGGTTGAAGTCTTCCTTCGTGACAGCATTCAGGGTGTACGCCAGCGCCAGATTGAAATAGGCGTCAGCGTAATAGATATTCAGTTTGATGGCATCTTCAAATTCGATTACCGCCCGGCGACAGGAGCCGGCCGCCATAAACGCTTCTCCCAGGATATTGCGATAATCGGCGAACTGGGGACGAATTTCCACCGCTTTCAACCCGGCTTTGACCGCGGCGTCGATATGATTTGCCATCAGTTCTGTCTGGGAAAGAAAATAATACGCCTCATGATAATCATGGCGGATTTTCACGGCGCTCTGAAACAGCTGCCGCGCCTCCGGATACATCCGGCGATAAAAAAGCGCCGACCCCAGATGAAACATCATTTCCGGACGCCCTTCCTCCAGAATATTGCGGTAGCTCTTCAGAAGATATTCCAATTCCGATTTCTTGTCACCATGGGTGGTCTTAACCAGATTCAATATCTCATTCTCGCTCATCTCTTCCGAATGAGGCATGACGCTGGCGTCCATCAGCTCCCCATTGACAAAGAAGGAGGTCTTTATCACCCCCTGGCGAACATCATTGACCGTCTGTATCAAGTATTCTTTTTCGTTATCTACTATCCGACTGTCCAAACGATAAGAGTCCATTTTACTCCCCCGCACGGTTTAAATTCAGGGCAATATGTCGCTCATACTCCATTGAGCCTATCGCCCGCTTTCGCTTCCCAGACCAAACAACTCCAACTGGTAAGCGATTAGAACGACCGAACCGAGACCTCCCAGCACCCCCAGCCAGCCGGTTACCGAGTCAATCCCCAGAAACCCGCGACTCCGCCGGTTAAGCACAATGGTATCCTCCGGTCGAAGAAAATACCGCCCCGGCGCGCCGCTGCCCTGATATTTTTTCAGATTATATTGAATCACCTGCGCCGATGTTCCATCCTTGGAGATAACTGTCACATTTTTCAGGTCGGCATACTGTGTCGGGCCTCCCGCCAGGGCAATGCCGTCAAGCAGGTCGATGTTGCTTTCCAGAGACAGCGGTCCCGGTCTTAAAATCTCTCCCATGACATAGAAAATATTCCTCTGGGCCATCTGGTCAGTCAGGGTTCGGGCAGGAAGTCCCGCCGGAGTCGCTGGAATCTCGATGGTATCACCGGGACGTATTGCCGGCAACTCATTTCGTTTCCCCGATGTCACCAGCGCCGAGACATTGACCACTTCAACCTTACCGGCGTCAGAGCCGCCCCGGATAATCATCACCCGGCTTAAATCACCGATATCAGTGGCTCCCCCCGCTTCATTAATGATAGTCCAGAGGTCCGGCATCTTCTCAAAAGCATACTTGCCCGGCGTCCGGACCTGTCCCGAGACAAAAACTCGCAAATGATTGTATTCGACCACCCGCACGACAGTCTGGGAGATGGCGCTGTTGAAGCGAGAAATTTGCCGGATTATCCGCCGCTCCAGTTCCTGCGTAGTCAGTCCCGCGGCTTCGATTTCACCCGCTATATCAAGCGATATCATTCCATCCTGCCGCACCTTTACCACTTGGTCAAGCGTACGGTCCTGCCAGAAGCGAATTTCCAGGACGTCGCCCGGTCCAATTTGATAGGCCTGTCCGTATGCCATGCCGCCAAACAGCAATAGCGCCGCCATCGCCGAAAGCAGCCCGATCTTCTTCCTGAAATTTCCTGTCATTATTTCTTATTCTCCAATAACCGCGTGTCCTGTATACTTAATCGGCAAATATATTAAACGCTTTTAGATTCGACATAGTTTTAAAATTCGGGCCTATTTTATCACATATTGGGTAAAAAATTCTAAGTTAACGGCTATACCCGGGGCGCCGAAAATCGGGTTGATAGATTCGCGAGAGATTCCCCCCCTCCTCTTTGGCTTGCAGAAGCGCCATATCGGCCGCATTAATCAACTCGTCAATATCCTCCGCATCTTCGGGATAGACAGCCGCTCCAATGGAAACCGAGAATTTGAAATCGCTGGAAATCCCCTCGCCGGCGGCATGCTCCGAAGCGATTTTAACCCGGAATCGTTCCATAAACAACAGCGCCTTGTCTCGGTCCGCCTCCGGAATTATAAGGCAGAATTCATCACCGCCGTACCGGGAAGCGACATCAATGGCCCGCACCGATTTGGTCAATATTTTCCCGAACGCTTTCAAAATGGCATCGCCGGCAAGATGCCCGTATTTGTCGTTAATGCTCTTCAGGTTGTCTATATCCAGAATCATCAAAGCCAGCGTCCTGTGGTATCTTTTGGCGCGCTGCAGTTCTTCTTCCAGACGCTGGCGGAAGTATCGGAAATTATGTATACCGGTCAGGCCATCGGTATAAGACAAAGCTTCCATCTTCTCAAAATGAAAGGCATTTTCAATCAGCGGCAACGCTTCCTGACGGAACCGGCGAAGTTTCTCGGCTACCTCTTCCGGAGATTTGTCGCCGTTCCAGAGAAGCAGCGCTTTCTTATCTTCAATCCAGGGAAGCGACGTCAGATATCGCAGACTCCCCGACTTTAATATTTTTGCTTCTGCCGCATCCAGACTGAGATTATTGTTGTTCTTGAAATCGACAATCGCGTCGGTCTTTATTGCCGAAAGAAGCGAACCGTACTGTCCGCGCAGGAGGCGGTCGGTATCTTCGGACAAATTCCAATTGACCCCAATCACCACGTCATCGGCTTTGCCGGAGGAGACATAAAACGCCATCTTTGAGAAACCGCATTCCTTTCGCAGTCCTGCAATCAACTCGGGAACCAGCTTTTCGCAGTTTTTGATCCGGAGCAAACGTGGCATCTCGGTCCGATACTCTCCCCCACCCTCAACCGTTACCGCCTTGGTGGCGGTGGTCTTGTCCCGCGATGACTGCAGCGCCCGCATTCGCTCTTCGAACTTCTTTAGCTGCTGTTCCTGGATGCCGATATGATAAGCCGCCGAAAGATTGAATGCCAGCGCCGTGGACAGGAATTTCAAGGAGCGGTCTTCCAGCGGCAGAGAAGTCTTTATGAAATAAACCCCGTATAGATTCTCTCTCAAGAAAACCGGGAAAAACGCCCATAACCCCAGCGCTTCAATTGCTTTTAGCGACGCCTCCGGAAGTATCTTTTTAAGACTCTCCGTCTTCTCCAGATAGGCAAACTTCTTCAGATGATTCTGAATCTCCGGCGTCAGCTTGAATGATACCGCCATCCGGTCAACTCTAATTAGCCCGTGCAGGTAATTTACCTCCAAACGACCTTTATAGTACCGCAGAAATAATATCCGCTCGCATCCAAGAAATTTCTTCAAAATATTG
>JBFMEF010000128.1 GCA_040753495.1 Candidatus Zixiibacteriota bacterium | reverse complement strand
GACAGCCCAACAAAACATGGAAAAGAGTATAGTGCAAGATAAAGCGACGACGCCGATTGATATTGCTCCGGAGAAGTTTCGTCGCCTCGGCTATGAACTGATTGACCAGATATCGAATTTTCTGGGAGATATTCAAAATCGCCCGGTGACTACCGATTTTTCGCCGGAAGAGTTGCGCCGCATCCTTCATTCCCGCGATTCCTTGCCTCTCGATGGCGCCGACCCGGAAGAATTGCTGAGAAATATTACGGCGCAATTGATATCATACTCTCTTTTTAACGGTCATCCCCGCTTCTGGGGATACATTACCTCGTCGGCCGCTCCCATCGGCATGCTGGGGGACCTTCTGGCGGCAGCGGTAAATCCGAATGTCGGGGCATGGCAACTGGCGCCGGTCGCCACCGAGATTGAAGCGCAGACAGTTCGCTGGATTGCTGAACTGCTGAACTATCCGGCAGACTGCGGGGGACTTCTGGTCAGCGGCGGGAATATGGCGAACTTTGTCGGTTTTCTTGCCGCCCGGGCGGCTATGGCAGCGGGAAATATTCGCGCCGAAGGGATGCTGGCGACCTCAGCAAAACCGCTGCGAGTCTATGCCTCTGTCGAAACCCATACCTGGATTCATAAAGCAACCGACCTTTTCGGACTCGGCACCGATTCCATCCGCTGGGTTAAAACCGATTCAAAGCAGCGGCTGTTACTGGACGACCTCAAAAGACTGGTCGAATATGATAGAACAAACGGCGATATGCCGATGCTGGTGGTCGGCTCGGCCGGAACGGTCAGCACCGGCGCCATCGATCCGCTTCCCGAAATGGCTGAACTCTGTGAGGAATATGGAATCTGGTTTCATGTCGACGGCGCCTATGGCGCCTTTGCCGCCATTCTCGACGATGTTGACCCGGCTCTTCGCGGCTTAAGTCGCGCCGATTCGGTGGCGGTGGACCCCCACAAGTGGCTCTATGCGCCTCTGGAAGCCGGCTGCGCTCTGGTGCGCCACAGCCAGAAACTGCGCGAGGCCTTCTCATACCATCCACCATACTATCATTTCGGCGAAGAAGCGCTCAATTATTTCGATTACGGCTTGCAGAATTCGCGCGGATTTCGTGCCCTCAAGGTCTGGCTGGCGCTCAAACAGGTCGGACGGCGCGGCTATGCCAGCATGCTTAGGGAGAATATCAGACTCTCTCAAAAGATGTTTCGCCTTCTTGAGCGAGAGCCGCTGATTGAGACATTCACTCAGAACCTGAGCATAAGCACCTTTCGTTATCTGCCGGCAGACCTGAAAGACCGGAAAAATGAGAAAGAAATCGCCGAATATCTCAATAAACTAAATGAAGAAATCCTGGTCCGCCTGAAAAAGAGCGGCGAGATTTTTGTCTCTAACGCCGTCATCAATCAGAGTTTTCTTCTTCGCGCCTGTATTGTCAACTTTCGCACCCGAGCAGAAGATATCGAAATTGTCCCTGAAATAGTCATCCGGCACGGCAAAAGCGCCGATTCCGAGCTCCGCGCGTCTCTTCTTAATTAATTCACGGTAGCCATATAGGCAGTCTATCTCTTTATATTTCAAAGAGATATCTCAATTTCTCCATAAAATCGCAATAATATTGCAATTAATCCTTGATTTTGACTTAAATCAATGAAATATATGTTATGTAGGCCTATGATATCGCTGTTCGGCGAATAAAACTAACAATCTAATCGTTTGGAGGATTTTGGGATGTTGAAGAAAATCATCCTGGTAGGCATTGGTATCGGTCTGTTTTTCACCTTCCTGGCACTGGCGGTGACCGGAGGCGATGCGGTTGCGCCGGCTGCTCCCACGGCTCCCGCGACGGGGCTTCCGGCATCACTGGATGCCTTCTATCCGCCGGCAAGCGCAATGCCGGCATACCTGTTTGCGATGCACGAGATGTCCACGCCGCTATCGGGAATCATGGTTGACCTGCAGCAGAACGACCCGGAAAAAGCGGCACGCAATTATGACCGGTTCAAGAGCCAGTATGCGAAAGTCGCCGCTATGGTTCCGGAGTGGCAAGAGCGATTTCCATCGGAGCCGGTGGAAAAACTGGGACGGGCGCTCCAATCAGGAAAAATGGAAGAAGTTTTCGGTGCCATGGAGGCTCTGGGAAAAAGCTGTAACGGCTGCCACCAGATTTATATGCCGATGGCGCAGCATAAGTTTCATTGGGGGGACTTCAGCTCTGTAAGCGCCCAGGACCCCCTGAGCGGAGAAGAGGTTTCGTTCAGTCAACTGATGCTGATGATGGAATCAAATATGACCGGCATCGGGATTGACCTGACGGAAGGGGAGATAGAAAATGCCCGCCAGAATCTCGCCGGATTCGAAGCCCGCTTTAACGCTATGGCTCATACCTGCCAGGCTTGTCATGAGACCGAACGGAAATATTATGTCAGCCAAGATATCACCTCTGCTTTCGGAGAGCTTAGAGGGCTGCTCTCGGCAGACCCGGTTGACCCGGGGGCGGTCGGGGGGAAACTAAGAATGCTCGGTCAGGAGAGTTGCTCCAAATGTCACCTGGTGCATATTCCAGCCGCCTACGCTCAGACCGTCCTGAGAGCGGCATCGGCAAAATAAACAGTGCGCGACTCCAGCTGTGAGCGAATCGCTTTTTGACCGCTATCTGCAGATTCTCGGTGTCAATCGGGAAAGCCCCGGGCTAAAAGCGCTTTCCCGACTGACCCGAGCCCACTTGAAGCGTGTTCCCTTCGAAAATATCTCCAAGTTGTATCATCACAGGCGGTCGCCGCTTCGGTCGGTTCTCCCTCTGGAGCGTTTCCTGGAGGGAATAGAGAAATATAATCTGGGCGGGACCTGCTACAATAATAACTACCATCTCTATCGATTGCTGCAATCTCTCGGTTACAGAATAAAACTCTGCTCGGCCGACATCTCTGTCGAAAAAGCGGCGCCCGACAGTCATATGGTCAGTATCGTTTCCCTTGAAGAAGGAGAATTCATTGTAGATGTCGGCTATGCCGCCCCGTTCTGGGAGCCGATGCCCTGTTTTCTCGCCAAAGATTATGTAATCGAATTAGGGTACGAAAAATATATCCTTAAACCGCGTCAAACCGACGGCAGGCAGCATCTGGAGCTGTACCGTCACGGAGAACGGAAACATGGCTACCTGGTGAAACCGGAACCGCGGGAGTTGCGGTACTTTGATGAAGTTATCGCCGGCTCCTTTGCTGAGCAGGCGCCATTTATGAATGCTGTCGCCCTGGTCCGTTTCCATGATAACGGCTCCACTATTATCCGCAACCTGACCCTTACTCAGTTTTCGGGAAGAGATTTCAGAACGGAGATGCTCGCTGATGCCGGTGCCCTCATTGAGGCCATCGCAGACCGCTTCGGCATTCCCGCGGAAATTTCCGCCGAGGCATTATCGCAACTGCGCCAGTTTCGAGCGCTCTGGGGTTGACGGCTGAAAGGATGTTCGCTCGTGCTCCAGAAGCCGCTTTTTCCGCCAGACACCGCCGCCGTACCCGCTGAGGCTGCCATCGGCGCCAATGACACGATGGCACGGAATGACAATGGCAAGACGGTTGCGGCCATTGGCGCGCCCCACCGCCCGCGATGCTTTTGGATTTCCCAGCTTAGACGCCAGCTGCGCATAGGACCAGGTTTCACCCGGCTTAATCTGCCGCAAAAGATTCCAGACATCCCTTTCAAATCCTGACCCGCTGATTACCAGAGGAATATCAAATCGGAACAACCGGCCCTCGAAATAATCTTTCAATTCGATAGAGATTTTGTCCAGAAAGCGATTATTGCCGGGAACGATATAGGCGCCGGTCTTCTTGCGCAGTTGCAGAATCTCTTTTTCCAGCCCCCGGCGGTCAACAAATTCGAGAAGGTGAAGCCCTCTGTCATCAGCCAGTGCCAGCATGGCCCCCAGGGGGGTATCAATCCATTTCGCATAGAGACAATCTATCTTCTCCGCTTCTCTGGGGGGAGCCCCGAAAACATTCTTGAAGGCTTCCCAGAATCCGCTGGCTGATTCAAAACCGTGGTCAATCTGCGCCCCGATGACCGATTCGCCGTTCCGTATTTGTCGCAGCGCTGCTCCCATCCGACGGGCGCGATGATAGGCATGGAAGGTCATCCCGTAGTACCTTTGGAACTGGCGGCGCGCGGTTGAGGGGTCAATGCCGGACTTCAGCAGTTCCGCCCCGGTTATTTTTACGGCTGGCGACCGTTCAATCATCTCGCTTAACCTTCGCACCAGTTCCGGAACCGCCCCGCTTTTTTCGAGAGGTTGACATCTCTGGCAGGGGCGATAGCCCGCGAAGAGGGCCTCCTGAGGGGTTCCGAAATATTCAATATTCTCCGCTTTCGGCTTTTTGGCGCCGCAGGTAGGACGGCAGAAAATTCCGGTCGTCCTGACCCCGATAAAGAAAACCCCTTCAAAACTGGCATCCCGGGAGAGGACTGCCCGGTACATCGTAGATGCGGATGGCAACTGTTTCATAACTATTCTCCATTATAAACGATTTCTCGGTTTGACTCAACGGTCATAAATAAATCTCTCTTCAAAATTTTTGCATCCGTTTTTGAGGCAGTGAATTCTTAAAGACTGAAAAGATTTTCATTCTTTGTCCAACTTTCTCGAGAGAGTCAATACCCGGTTATGACCCGGCGGCGATTATTTTTCCCCTTGACCGAATCTTGAAACCGTATTTATTGGTGGTAGGTTGAGAAATCGCGGCTCAAGTTCACAGCCGTAAGCAAAGTCATCTGAATAATCTGGTATTCGCCGAGCAACGAAGTCTATTATCTGACAGCCGGATTCCCAGGCGTTCGGAGGCGAGAAGGTCCTTTTCTTTTTAAGCGGGACCGCGTCAGCCGAATTTGACCGCTTTCTCAAGAAATCATCCTTTCTCTTCAAAAAAATGGAGGTCCTTATGAAAGGTTCTTCTGCGATGCTTTTGCTCGTCGTGGTGACCCTTCTGGCGCTGACCGGCTGCGAAAAAGCCAATCCTGACCTGGAAATGAGCGGCCTGGTGCCGCTTGGCAATGTCCCGATTGAATACGGCTCGCTCCGCGGGGTGACCAGCACCGAGCAGTACCCCGGCTGGGCGCAATTGTGGTTCCAGGATGATGCCGGAACTGTTCGTATGGTGCGGGTTAAATGGGTTTCAAAACAGATGCATCCTGATGTTATAACTATTCCCAGAGCCGGACTCTGATTGGAGGTAAAAGGTATGGACAAGTTCTCAAGTTTCCTGTCGCGTCTCTTCTTTATCGCGGCATCGCTCCTTTTTATCATTGCCATCTTCGATTGGGTATTGAATATCTTTGGTTATAAGTTTTCCTGGTTGCCATATCAGCCGGGACGGCTCCTCGAATTTTCGGCGATCCTGATAATCTTTGTTATGGCGCTTTTATTGCGGCAAATACGAGAATCGCTGCGCTCCGGAGCTAAATGATTTATTGAAGACGCGGTAATTACCATTTTCAGGGCGGCGGCTGAGCAAGTTTAATCCCTTATCGAGGGTTTAGAAGCCGCCGCCGTTTCAGTTAAGCGATTATCCCCAAATATATTACAATATCAAACTGGCCCCCGTGAAACTTCCCGGAAACGGCTAATTTATTGCTTGAAAAAGACGACAAATAGTGTTATAATTCGTATAATAGATTAGACTGTTCCACTTTATAATGACCGGTTAGCCGATTGACCATGAAATTGTCTCATCAGCAAATAATAGAACGCCCCAGGCGGGTTCTTCTGATGGTTCTATTCCTTCTTTCTTTGACTCTGTTTACTGCAGGGATGTCGGAAATGGCCAGTGATGACTGCCATGACTGCTGTCAGGGGGAATGTCTGCCCGGGTGCGGTTGTGTCAGCTGCCCGCCAGTGCTGACGATGATTGAATCGAATGTGACGTCAATAACGGCGTTGCCGGCGCTTCATTCCTGGACTTCCTTAGAAGCATTTTCCAAGTGCCGTCAGGAATGGTACAGCTCGGTGTTCCATCCCCCTCAGAACCTTCTTTAATTCATCATTGCGCCGCCCTTAGTTGCGGCATTTTCCAGAGATATTTTTCCCCGAGGCGATTGCTTCCTGATTCTATCAGGAGACTTTTGCGGAACATTTTTGGCATCCTTTGTATGAGGAGGAGTTAAATTGAAAACCAATTTTAGAAATATGTTTCTTTCCGTTGCCGGGGTAGCGTTAATCGCGGTGATTCTGAGTTTTGCCTTAAAGAAAGAAGAACCTCACGACCATAGCAGCCACGCCACGGTGACGGACAGCTTGAATTTCCCGGTCGAATCCGGAACCCTTGATTGGTGCCGGGAACACGCCGTGCCGGAATCGGGATGTACCCGCTGTAATCCTGCCTTAATCGAGCAATTTAAAGCCAATGGCGACTGGTGCGTGGAGCACGACTTGCCCGAATCACAGTGCCGGCTCTGTAATCCGCGCCTGCAATTTCCGCAGGAACTGGCGCTTCAAGCCGAACTTCGAAGCCAGAGAAGAGACGATATCACAATCTCTCTTTTCTTCCGCCCCAATCGGGATATCTGCGCCACCAACGATGCCATTATCCAGTTTGCCACCGCCGAGACAGCGGAGAGGGCCGGCTTGACAGTCCAGACAGTTCGCGAGACGAAGCGAGTAATCGCCTTTGAAGCGCCTGCGGAGGTTGTCTTTGACGAAACCGAATCGCGGGTGATTACAACCACGGTTCCAGCCACGGTAACGCGCTGGATGGTCTCCCCGGGCGATATCGTCTCGGCGGGACAGATTCTGGCGCTTCTCAGCTCTCCCGAAATCGCTTTTCTGCAGGGGGAATATCTTAGCAGGAGAGCGGCTCTGGAAGCGGAAGCGAAAGAGTTTGGCCGCTTTGAAGAATTGAAGTTGCGCGCTCTTATCAGCGATGGCGAGTTTGAGCGGGCTCAGGCGGAATTTGAGAAAGTGCGGTCGGAATACTTGGCGGCGCGCGGCTTGCTGCTGGCAGCGGGAATCGCCGATGACGATATCGACAATTTGACCGGAAGCGAAGCGATTTCGAATCAGTTTGCTTTGCGGGCGCCATCATCAGGAATAATGGTGGAGCGCATCGCCCAGCATGGCGACCTGGTGGAGCCGGGACGACCCTTTGCGCTGCTGGCGAACCCGTCCGCGGTCTGGATTGAAGCCCGTCTCACCGAAGAGCAGTTGCGAACGGTGCGGGTCGGACAGGATTTAACTTTTTCTTCTGATGGACGGGGCATAAAACATGTCGGCGCCCGGATTATCTGGGTCTCGAACTATCTTGACCCGGAAACCCGAACCGGCAAGGTGCGTGCCCGGGTAAAAGATGCGGATATGCCTCTTCGCGCCGGCGAATTTGGCACGGCATCGATAATTCAAGCCGGCGAGGAGAATGTAGTCCTAGTGCCGAAAGATGCCGTGCAATGGGAAGGGTGCTGCAATGTCGTTTTTGTCAAGGAGGCGGTTGACCGCTATCGTCCGCGGAAAGTGAATCCGATGGAAGCGGAAGGTCCCTTTTATCAGTTGAGCGGCGGGGTTGAGCCGGGGGATGAGGTGGTGGTTGACGGGGCGTTTCTGTTGAAAACCGAATTGAAGAAATCAAGCATTGGCGCCGGTTGCTGCGGCCTTGAGCCGACCAGTTGAGACGCCCTATGCTTTCATATATTGTCGAATTCGTTCTTCGGTACCGCTATGCCGTCCTTGCCTTGGCCGGGCTGCTCTGCCTCATAGGGCTGGTGGCTCTCTGGAGTCTTCCGTTCGACGCCTTCCCCGACACCACTCCGGTTCTGGTGCAGGTAAACGTTGCCGCGCCGGGATGGGCTCCCGAAGATATTGAACGGCTGGTCACCTTCCCTATCGAGCAGGCATTGACCGGTCTTTCCGGGATGGAAGAGGTCCGCTCTGTCACCAAGTATGGGCTCTGCCAGGTGACTACGATTTTTCAAGATGGCGTTGACCTCTATCTGGCTCGCCAGCAGGTAAGTGAACGCCTGATCGCGGTGGACTTGCCCGATGGAGTCAGCGCCCCGCAACTCAGCCCGGTTTCGACCGGCCTGGGCGAAATCTTTCACTATATAGTTGTCAGCAAATCAGACGACATCACTGCGGCGCGCACCGCTCAGGATTGGAATATCAAGCCGCAGCTGTTATCGGTCCCCGGTGTCGCCGAAATTAACAGCTGGGGCGGTTTTGAGAAGCAATATCTGGTCATAATCGAGCCCTCCCGGCTGGCGCAGTATTCGTTGACGGTTGATGCTGTTGTTGCGACCATTCAAGAAGAGATGCGCAATGTCCCGGGCGGGCAGGTCTCCCGGGGCGGTGAGATGACTCTGATTCGCGGTATCGGCGTTGCTGAAGATATCGCCGATATCGAAAACGTCGTTCTGGCAAGCCGCAAGGGAATCCCTATAACCGTAAAGAACGTTGCGGAAGTGGCGGTGGGGCATGAAATCCGGTTGGGGGCAACCACTCTTAATGGAAAAGGGGAGGCCGTCCTGGGGCTGGGCTTTATGATAACCGGCGAGAATCCGGCCAATATCACCCGGCAACTGGCGCAACGTCTCGAGGAATCCAGGACAACCCTTCCGGCCGGTATTGATGTCATCCCGGTTTATGAGAGAACGGAACTGGTCAAGCATGTCCTGAGCACGGTTGAGCATAATCTGACGTACGGCGCTCTTCTGGTGATTGCGGTTCTCTTTATCTTTTTAGGGAATCTTCGCGCCGGTCTGATTGTGGCATCAGCCATTCCGCTTTCCATGCTTTTTGCATTTGATATGATGTCCCGCGCCGGTATTGCCGGAAGCCTGATGAGCCTGGGGGCAATTGATTTTGGGCTGGCGGTCGATAATGCCGTAATCCAGGTGGAAAACTCGGTGCGGCGGCTGTCCCAGAGCGGGGAATCCTCCAATCGCCTGCAAGTAATTCGTGATGCCATCCTCGAAGTCCGCAAACCGACGCTTTTTGGGGAATTGATAATCATTACTGTCTATCTGCCGATTCTTACCCTGCAGGGAATCGAGGGGAAACTGTTTCGCCCGATGGCGCTGACAGTAGTCTTTGTCTTGAGCGGCTCGCTTCTGCTTTCCTTTACCGTTCTTCCGGCGCTGATTGGCGTTCTTCTGAAAAAAACCCGCCAAACCGAGGAACCTTTCTTCCTTCGCTGGCTTAAACAGCTTTATTCCCCCCTCCTCGATATGGCTCTTCGTCACAGCAAGAAAATTCTGCTTGGCGCCGCCGGCTTTATTATTGTCGGACTGCTGATTTTTACCCGCCTTGGCGCTGAATTCGTCCCGCGCCTCGGTGAAGGGACAATTGTCATTAATCTTGTTCGGCTCGCCGGAATTTCTCTGGAAGAATCAGTTGCCTTTAACAGCCGCATCGAAAGAGAACTTCTGGACAAATTCCCCGATGAAATTAAGCATATCTGGACCCGCACCGGTACGGCCGAACTTTCGACCGACCCGATGGGGCTGGAACTTTCCGATATGTTCATGGCGCTCCAACCGCGAGAAAATTGGAAAAAGGCGAAAACTCAGGAAGAATTGGTCGCCGCTATCGATAAAGAGTTGTCCGACCTGCCGGGTCAGAATCGGATTTTCACGCAGCCGATTGAGATGCGGGTCAACGAGATGATTGCCGGTATCCGCTCCGATATCGGGATAAAGCTTTTCGGTGATTCCTTGTTGATTCTCGAGGAAAAAGCGGAAGAGATAGCCGCCCTGGTGGAGACCATCTCGGGAAGCGCTGATGTCTCCATTGAGCAGTTGACCGGTCAGCCGCAGCTTCGGCTCGAGGTTGACCGTCAGCGACTCGCCAGATTCGGGTTGACTGCTGATGAGGTCCTGACCGCTATTGAAGCAATCGGGGGAATCACGGTCGGCGACCTCTTTGAAGGACAGAAACGATTCGAGATTGTCGTCCGGACCGACACCTCCCGATTTCAAGGAGTCGAGGATATTAAGAAAGTTGTCCTCCGCTCCGGCGCCGGCAGCCTTGTCGGCCTTGACCGGGTGACAGAAGTCAGCCTGGATGAAGGTCCCGGAACGATAACTCGCGAATGGAGCAAGCGGCGGATAGTGGTGCAATGTAACGTTCGAGGTCGGGATATTGGCTCCTTTGTTTCGGAATTACGGGAACGGTTGCGCGAGGAGATAACTTTGCCGCAGGGATATTTTGTCCGACTGGGGGGGCAGTTCGAGAATCTGGAGCGGGCAAGGACGCGTTTGATGATAGTCGTGCCGATTGCTCTTTTATTGATATTCGGTTTACTATATTGGACATATAAATCGGCGCGCGATGCGGCGCTGATATTCTCCGGCGTGCCGCTGGCGGCATTGGGTGGAGTCTTGAGCCTTTGGCTGCGGGGGATGCCGTTTTCCATCTCCGCCGGCGTTGGCTTCATCGCTCTTTCGGGTATCGCCGTTCTTAACGGTCTGGTGCTGGTTTCGACTATCAAGCGGTTCCGCTCCGATGGCGAGGAGATTCTCAGCGCCATTCGTCAGAGCGCGTTGACCCGTCTGCGGCCCGTCCTGATGACCGCTCTGGTTGCCGCCTTTGGGTTTATCCCGATGGCAATCTCCACCGGAGTCGGCGCCGAAGTGCAGCGCCCTCTGGCGACCGTTGTCATCGGCGGCATTTTGACATCCACCGCCCTGACCTTGCTGGTGCTTCCGGCGCTATATTTGACATTCGGCAAAAAGACTGAGGTGGAGACGTAATCGTCTCCACTTCATATCCGCGACTCCGCCCTTCGCTCTTTTTTCAACTCCCATATGTCAGAGGCAGATTCTTGGCAAGCTTCTTTCGTGCTTGGTTTTAAGAATTATTCTAAATTGCTTCTTGACAATTTTCCGGTCACCACTTATAATATTGGCAATTTGGCAAAATGACCAAACAAGGAATATAAAATGGATACCAAAACCCTGGCAAAATATGAGGCGCGGGCGGCGATAATCAAGGCAATGTCTCACCCCACCCGGCTTTTTATAGTTGACCAGCTCTCGAAAAAAGAGCGGTCGGTGAATGAATTGACGGAGATGGTCGGCGATGACGTTTCCACCATCTCCAAGCATCTGGCGGTATTGCGAAATGCCGGTATTGTCCGCGATGAGCGTCGCGGCGCGCAGGTTTTCTATTATCTCAAGGTCCCCTGCATACTGAACTTTTTCGGCTGCGTGGAGCAGGTGCTTCGCACCACCGCCGATGAACATCTTCAGGTCATAAAGATTCGTTAGCGCGGTACTTATCTATGGAATGGAAAAACGAATGGAAACCGCTGGCGTTGATTGTCGCCATATTTTTGGCGGCGTTCTATCTCCCGGTGGGAAACCTCCGGTTCGATAACGCTATCAAAGAAGCGCTCTATCTGGTCAAATGGTACGCCCGCGAGCATGTTCTTCTCTGCCTGATACCGGCATTTTTCATCGCCGGGGCGATTTCGGTTTTCATCAGTCAGGCTTCCGTTATGAAATATCTCGGCGCCCGGGCTAACAAATTCCTCTCCTACGGTGTTGCCTCAGTCTCCGGAACCATTCTGGCGGTCTGCTCCTGCACGGTTCTTCCTCTTTTCGCCGGAATATATAAAATGGGCGCCGGTATCGGTCCCGCGACCGCGTTTCTTTATTCCGGTCCCGCTATTAATGTTCTGGCAATTATCTTAACAGCCCGCATTCTCGGTCTGGAAATGGGGATAGCGCGGGCCGTCGGGGCGGTTCTATTCAGCGTCATAATAGGACTTATCATGCACTTTCTGTTCCGCAAGGAAGAGTTGGAGAAGGCAAGTGGCCAGATGGCAATGCCGCAAGATACCAGAAGCCGCCCCCTCTGGCAGAATGCCGTCTACTTCGGACTGCTGGTCGGAATTCTGGTCTTCGCCAACTGGGGCGAAGGGGCTACTGGATTCTATCAATTGGTCTATTCGGTCAAGTGGGTAATTACGGCTCTATTCGCCATTGGTCTGGGAATGGTCCTTGTCATCTGGTTTAAGATGGAATGGTGGAAGACCGCTCTGGTCGGTGTTCCGACCGCCATCCTCGCGATAATCTTCCGAAATGAACCGATGATTCCTTTCGGTGTCGCCGTGATAGGAATATCTCTTATCACATCGACATCAAGAGGGGAGGCTCGCGACTGGTTTGATTCGACCTGGGGTTACGCCAAAATGATTCTTCCCCTTCTCCTGTTCGGCGTTCTCATTGCCGGGGCGCTTCTGGGACGTCCCGGAAATGAAGGATTGATTCCATCGTCCTGGATAGTCTCGCTGGTCGGTGGGAATTCTCTTTGGGCGAATCTATTTGCTTCAGTGGTTGGCGCTTTCATGTATTTTGCCACCCTGACCGAGGTGCCGATACTTCAGGGGCTACTGGGAAGCGGCATGGGAAAAGGACCCGCTTTGGCGCTTCTTTTAGCCGGCCCGGCATTGTCGCTTCCCAGTATGCTGGTGATTCGCTCTATCATAGGCACCAAAAAGACTGTGGTTTATGTCTCGCTGGTAATAATTATGGCGACAATAAGCGGCATAATTTATGGCAGGCTTTTCGGATAAATGTAAAGGATAAACGATGAAAAAAATCCAGATACTTGGCACCGGATGCCCCAAATGCAAGAAACTGGCTGAGGAGACCGAGAAGGCGGCAAAGGAACTGGGGCTGGAATACTCGCTGGAGAAGGTAACCGACATCCAGGAAATAATGAAATTCGGCGTCATGATGACCCCCGCTCTGGCTGTTGATGGAACAGTCAAACTCTCCGGGAAGGTCCCCTCGATAGATGAAATCAAAAAACTGATTGCATAAGATACTGGGAAAGGGAAATTGTATGAAACGCAACCTGCTAATTTTCATCCTGACTCTCATTTTTCTGGTGGGAGCGGCAACGACTCTGGCGCAGGAAAAAGCGACCGAAACAGCGTCAGTTTTGGTCGATTCCTCCATTGTGCCGGCGGATTCGTCGCATCAACTTCTGGCATTCTATTTTCACGGCAACCGCCGCTGCGCCTCCTGCATCAAAATAGAAAAGTACACCAAAGAGTCGCTCGACTCCCTCTTTCAGAAGGAGTTATCGGACGGGAGAATTCTCTGGCAGGTGGTCAACACCGACCTCGACAGTAACCAGCACTTCCTTGAAGATTACAATCTCTATACCAGGTCGGTGGTGCTGGTCGATATGCATGACGGCAAACAGGCGCGCTGGAAGAATCTGGAGAAGGTCTGGGAATATCTGAACAGCAAAAACTCTTTCAGCATCTATATCCGTGATGAAGTAAACGATTTCCTGAAAGAAGAATAATGGATTCTTTTTGGCTCGCCTTTGGCTCCGCTTTCTGGCTCGGCGTCTTGACCTCCATTTCTCCCTGCCCGCTGGCGACCAATATTGCGGCGATTTCCTTCCTTGGGCGGAAAGTCGGTAGCAGCCGCCAGGTCCTCATCAACGGAACGGCCTACACGGTCGGACGGATGCTGGCATACCTGCTTCTGGCAGTTGTAGTCATCGCCGGAATTCTTTCGATACCGGGCATTTCAAATTTCCTTCAGAAGTACATGAATAAAATCCTCGGGCCGCTGCTGTTTCTGGTCGGGCTGATAGTGCTGGATATAATCCCGTTGCGCCTGGCGAGCCTCGGCGCCGGGGAAAAATCTCAGAAAATGGCCGAGAGAGGGGGAGTTTGGGGCGCGGCCGCGCTCGGTTTTCTCTTTGCGCTTTCGCTTTGTCCCGTATCGGCGGCGCTTTTCTTTGGAAGTCTTATCCCGCTGTCGGTGAAGAATAATTCATCGGTGCTGCTTCCCTCAATCTATGGCATCGCGACAGGCCTTCCCGTTCTGATATTTGCCTTCGTAATAGCCTTCAGCGCCGGCTCGCTGGGAAAACTCTTCAACAAAATGACCCTGATTGAAAAATGGATGCGGCGGATAACCGGTATCATCTTTATCGCGGTCGGGATTTATTATTCATTGATATATATATTGGGGATGATGATTTGATACCGTGTCGGTGCTAAATGAGATATCATCAAAATCATTTTGAAGAGAAGTGACATTTTGGATGGGTTTTGAAGACGGGATTCTTACTATTGACTACCCACCGCAAGCGGTGGGGCACCTTTGCATCTTTGGGTGGTGTAACAGTGACCAAGAGAAAACGCGATGGATAGATTGAAAGTCTTGTTCCTCTGCACCGGCAACTCCTGCCGCAGCCAGATGGCCGAGGGGTGGGCGCGTCATCTTAAAGACGACCTTATTGAGCCATACTCGGCCGGCACTGACCCGCACGGCATGAATCCGATAGCCGTCAGAGTGATGGCCGAAGCGGGCGTTGATATCTCCCGCCACAAATCAAAATATCTTCATGACCTTAAAGGGATTGAATTTGATTACGTGATTACCGTCTGCGGCGATGCCGATAAAAACTGCCCGGTTTTTGTCGGAAAGACAAAGAAGATTCATCACGGTTTTGATGACCCTCCGCGTCTTGCAAAAGAGGCGAAATCGGAAGAGGAGGTTCTTGATATCTATCGCCGGGTACGGGATGAGATACGGGAGTTTGTGAACGGTCTTCCAGAAAATTTGGAAAAAATAGAAAGGAGAATTTGAAGATGTCTCCTGCTGTATCGAGCCCCAAGCGTCTTGCCTTTCTCGACCGGTATCTGACTGTCTGGATTTTCCTGGCGATGGGTCTCGGAGTGGGCATCGGAAACTTCTACCCGGAAATCGCCGGATTCTGGGACAGATTCTCGGTCGGAACCACCAATATTCCGATTGCAATCGGCTTGATTCTGATGATGTATCCCCCGCTGGCGAAAGTCCGCTATGAGGAAATGGGGCGGGTCTTTCGCGATTTCAAAGTTCTCAGCTTGAGCCTTCTTCAAAACTGGGTTATTGGACCGACACTGATGTTTCTTCTCGCTATCGCTTTTCTTCATAACCAGCCCGAATATATGGTGGGCTTGATTCTTATCGGTCTGGCTCGATGTATCGCCATGGTGATAGTCTGGAACGACCTGGCCGAGGGGGACCCGGAGTACGCTGCCGGTCTGGTCGCTTTCAATTCTGTCTTTCAGGTCCTTTTTTATTCTATCTTTGCCTGGGTATTCGTCACCAAACTTCCCCCTTTGTTCGGTCTGCAAGGGGTCGCGGTCGATATCACCATAAGCGAAATCGCCGAATCGGTCTTTATCTATCTCGGCATTCCGTTCATTGCCGGCATGCTGACCCGTCTATTTCTGGTCAGGGCAGAAGGGAAAGAATGGTATCATCGGGAGTTTGTTCCCCGCATCAGTCCCCTTACATTGATAGCGCTCCTTTTTACCATATTCGTGATGTTTTCGCTTAAAGGAGAGCTTATTGTCACGATTCCGCTTGATGTTCTTCTCATTGCCGTCCCGCTTCTAATCTATTTTGTGGTGATGTTCTTTGTCAGTTTCTACCTCAGTCGCAAAGCCAGGGCGAGATACCGCATTGCCACCACGCTCAGTTTCACCGCTGCTTCCAACAATTTCGAACTGGCCATAGCGGTGGCGGTGGCGGTTTTCGGAATAAAATCGGGCGTGGCGTTTGCCGCCGTGGTGGGACCGCTGGTGGAAGTCCCTGTGCTCATCGGATTGGTTAACGTGGCGCTCTATTTTCGCAAGAAATACTTTACAGGCGATGAACAAAAATAGTAATCAATCCAAAGACAAGCGCCAGATTGATTGAAAAGAGATAATGATAATATAAAACGCCGATACTCCCTGTCTCCTGACGGGTTAGTGCTTTGTATCTGGTGGCATACCTTGGGCCATACGCTTTCAACCACATGAAATTCACTTTCTCGCCGCGCTTCTTTAGATAATTATATATCATCATACCGGCGATTCCGTTCCAGATTAGCGCGCCCAGTGTCAGGGATGCGAAGATGATAGTTTCAGGGTCCATTGAGTTCTGTATCAGACCTCCCGCACAATTACCGCCAACACTATGAAGAGCAAAAGGGCATTGATGGAAAAAACATAGTGAAAGAACAGCGGCCCGGTCTTTCCCGTCTCTTCCCTGGTTAGCTCCCGGTATCGGCCCGCATACGAGGGGGAAAGAAGCCTCAGCAGAATAAAGCTCACTTTCTCTCCCCGCTTGCGGAGATTATCATAAATCATAATAGTCGCGACCACATGCCAGATTAATGCCGCCGCCGCACCGATAATCAGAATGATTGTTGCTGTATCCATATAATCACCTCCGAATTATCCCGTCATTCGGAACGGTCTGGGTTCTTACACAAACTCCACTTCCTGCTGGTCGCGGAAAAATATCAGCGCCAGGACTATGGCGGAAACCGGTACCATGACCAGCGCCATCGGAGAGAGAAGAACCGTGACTTCGCAGATTCCCGCCGCCATGGTGATATAGGCAAAAGCGCGAATGTATTCGCCAAAATTCTCTTTAATCCTGAGAAGTTTAACCGCAATCAGAATATCGACAATGCCGATTGTCACCATGGCGCCAGTCATAAAGACCAGATAGACCAGGACAAACAAAACCTTGTCAACCGGCCAAAGAATCGAAGTAATAATGGCAAGCCCCAATCCTATCGCTTGAAACATTATCGCCCACCAGATTGATATCATTATCAAAAGATCAAGGTCGTGGTACTGGTAACGCTCATGAAGTAATTGGCGGAACTTAAGCAATGTGTAGACTGCAATTACGGTGAAAGTTACCATGAGCAGGTCGGTGGGACCAATAAATGGTCTTCTAATGTTAAAGAGCTCTTTCGCTGCCACCATTTCCAGAATTGCCAAGACAATCGAAACCGGAAACAGTATCGCTTGCACGATTGCCAGGTAACCGGCCAGCTTGTACTTATTCTCTTCCATAGTCGTAACTCCCGAAAATGTTATTTAGACTCTTCTGCAAATGCCGGATTCAGACAAAATCCGGCTCATATTCCAAAATATCACCGGGCTGACATTCCAGTTCGCGGCAGATTGCTTCGAGGGTGCTGAATCGGATTCCTTTGACCTTTCCCGTTTTCAGAAGCGAAAGGTTGGTGACCGAGATTCCTATACGTGACGCCAACTCGGTAAGTGACATCTTTTTCTTCACCAGCATCAAATCGAGGTTAATCTTTATAGCCATATCGTTATATATATCATTTTTATCATAAATCAATAATATTTTTATGTTTTACATAAAAGACGATAAATAAAACGAAAAGTTTCAATCTTACCGGAAGAAATGTCTGATTTTGCTTTCTGATAACGCAATTCGTTGTATATCAAGGCATTAACATAAGCGGAAGGATTGATTTTTTGAGCCCTCTGAACCTTTTGACAACGGTGCACTATTTGAATCTCAAAATTCTTGTTGCCGGGATGCTTTTAATCAGCAGATATAAGTTCAGTTGAACATTACGGCTGAAACTGCGTCAAACTTCTATTATAGAGGAGGAAGTAGATTATGAAATCAATAGTTAATGTAATCGCCGTTTGTTTGTTAATCGTGGCTTTTTTTTCAGCTGCTTCGGGGGGAAATCTCCCATCCAACTTGAAACCGAGGCTGGTTGACAATGAGAGTTTCATCAATGCCAATTCCATCTTGATGTTCATCACTAACCGGGGGCTGTTCGGACGAGATATTTCGGGGCATTTTGGATATGACTATGGGACATTTTATCCTTATTTCAGTATCGCTCAAATTGAAAACGGAACCGAAATAAAATCTCCGCTATTTTCGGGTGGTCTCTGGCTGGGGGGAAAAGTCTCGGGAGAAACGCGCGTCGCGGTTGCTGAATTCGGCACGGAATTCTGGCCCGGTCCGATGGAGGGAAACACATATATCTCCGACGCCGACACTGTAACCGCCTTTCGCGTTTACAAGCTGTACTCCGACAGCATGCAGAGCAACCCAAATACCGATTACCTGGAGTGGCCTCTGTCACAGGGGGCGCCGGTCGATGGAAGCAGCAATCCGCTGCTTCTGGGCAATCAGACCCTGTTCTCCGTTTACAATGATGCCAATCCCTCTACGCATAATCTTACCGCCGGCTCCAGCGCCCCGCTGGGGATAGAAGTGCGTCAGTTGACCTGGGCGTCAGAGTCAACCTCGCGCTCAAGAATCATTTACTTGGAATATCGTCTCTTCAACAGGTCAACCGAGAATATCTCCGATTTCTATCTTTCCATATTTCTCGACCCGGATATCGGAGGAACTCAGGACGACCTGACTGGATGCGACACCCTCTCCGGCATCATCTTTTCTTATAACGCTACCAACAGCGATGCTGTCTATGGCAGCGCGCCTCCGGCAATCGGAGTGAAGATGCTGTATGGACCGATTATTAGTTCAATGGACGATACCGCCTATTTCTTTGGAGCCAGACTGCCGGGATTCAAGAATCTTGCGTTCAGTTCTTTTATCAGTTATCCCAATGGCGATGACCCGCAGAGCGCCGAGGAGAGTTATAACCTGATGAGGGGTTTGCGACGGAATGGGTTGCCTTTAGCCAACGGGACCAAATTCAGTTACCCCGGCGACCCGGTCACCGGGACCGGCGATTTGCAGACTATCGCCGGGAATCCCCATTTTGTTGGAACCTTTGGGCCTATCGATTTCCCCGCCGGCGACAGCCAGTATGTGCTGGTGAAACTGGGTATCGGACAAGGGAGCGACCGTCTCAGTTCCCTCACAGATCTGCGCTACATCCTGAATCTTCCCGATTCACTGCACAGCGATATTCCGGACATATCGCACCCCCTTCCCGAAGCGTTCATCCTGGAGCAAAATCATCCCAATCCTTTCAACGCCGAGACAGTCATTGAATTTTCTATTGTCCGTCCCGGATATTTAGAACTGGCGATATATAATCTTCTCGGACAGAAAGTGGCGGCACCATTTGAAGGGATACCGGCGCGCGGCGTAAATCGTGTCAGTTGGAATGCCCATGATTATCTGGGAAAGCCTCTTCCTTCTGGAATCTATTTCTATCGTCTCTCATCAGATGAATTCAGTCTGACCAAGAAGATGATACTCTTGAGGTAGAGCTTGAGGTTGTTGAATAAAGGTCATCGAGTCGTCACGATTCAGACCTATAATAACGCAATTGTCAGAATATAATTTTCAATCCTGAAGTACCTGGATGCGTAAAACTGTAACTACGATATAATATTGCAGTGAATTGATTTCAGAGGATTGTATGGGCAAGTCATTGGCGCATAAAATAATCGAGTCGCATCTGGTCTCCGGTGAAATGAAACCCGGGTCGGAAATAGGTATCAAAATCGACCAGGTGCTGGTGCAGGATATTACCGGTACGCAGGTATTTCTCCATTTTGAGGCGATCGGAATCGACCGTATTGGGGCCCGTTTGGCGGTCTGCTACGCCGACCACAATGTTCTTCAGGTCAAGCCGGAGAATATGGAAGACCATCTCTATCTGCAGTCGGCGGCTAAGAAATTCGGCGTCTGGTATTCCAAAGCGGCGAACGGCATAGGCCATCAGATTCATCTGGAGCATTTCGCGGTTCCGGGGGAAACGGCGGTCGGGGCCGACAGCCATACCCCGCACTGCGGCGGAGTCGGGATGATTGCTATCGGCGCGGGGGGGCTTGATGTTGCCGTCGCCATGGGGGGCGGGGCGTACAATTTTGTCATGCCCAGAATTGTCAACATCTACTTGACCGGAGAACTCAAACCCTGGTCAAGCGCTAAAGATGTTATACTGGAGATGCTTCGAAGAATCACCATTCGCGGAGGATTGGGGAATATTTATGAATTTTCCGGTCCCGGAGTCAAAACCCTCAACGCCCAGCAGAGAGTTACCATCACCAATATGGGAACAGAATTAGGCGCCACGACCAGCCTTTTCCCCAGTGACGAAATCACCCGCGATTTCTTTGCCCGTATCGGGCGTCCCGGGGATTGGAGAGAGATGCTTTCGGACAAAGATGCTCAGTATGATGACCGGATGGAGCTGGACCTCTCCCGTATCGAGCCGCTGGTGGCGCTTCCCTCGCTTCCCGACAAAGTTGTGCCGGTCAGTGACGTTGCGGGCACCAAAGTGGAGCAGGTGATTGTCGGGAGTTGCACCAATGGCGCTTATGCCGACCTGAAGGCGGTGGCGAAGATAATGAAAGGAAAGCAGGTTCATCCTGAGGTCAATTTTATCATACATCCGGCAAGCCGGATGGCGCTGGAACTTCTGGCGGAAGAAGGATTTCTGACCGACCTGCTCAAAGCCGGGGTCAATGTCGCCGAGCCGACCTGCGGCGCCTGTATCGGGACCGGCCATGTCCCGGCGCCCGGCACAAATTCGGTGCGGGCGATAAATCGAAATTTCCGCGGAAGAAGCGGCCTGAAAGATGACCAGGTCTATCTGGTCAGCCCCGAAACGGCGGCCGCAACCGCTATCGCCGGTGTCATAACCGACCCGAGGACGATGAATCTGAAAGCGCCGGAGTCGGAGTTGCCGTCACGTATTAATCAGGATAATCCCAATCTGGTGCCGCCGGCGTCGGTGGATGAAGCCGCCAGATTGGAAATCCGCAGAGGGCCCAATATTGTACCGGCTGCTCCCAAAGATATTCTTCAGGACCAAATCAGCGGCGAGATACTGATAAAAGTTGAAGATGATATCAGTACCGACCATATCATGCCGGCCTCGGCCGAGATTCTGGCGTTCCGTTCCAATATCCCGAAAATCAGCGAGTTCGTTTTTTATCGGCTCGACCCGACCTTCAGCGCCCGCGCCAGAGAGAAAAACGGCGGGTTCATTGTCGGGGGTGAGAACTACGGGCAGGGCTCCTCGCGCGAGCATGCCGCCCTGGCGCCGATGTATCTCGGAATCAAGGGAGTGATTGCCAAATCATTCGCGCGGATTCATCACTCCAACCTCATCAATTTCGGCTTACTGCCGTTACTGTTCGAAGACAAGAAAGATTATGACCGTTTGAGCCAGGGAGATATTCTGGAAATTTCTGATTGCCTTGACTCCGTGGACAGAATGAACTTCACCATCACCAACAAATCAAAGGGATTCAGTTTTAAGGCAAAGGTGAATCTCACCGCCCGTCAAAAAGAACTGCTTAAGCTGGGGGGGCTATTGACCTATACACGAAAGACCGGCTTGAAGGGAAAATAATTGGGAATTTTTCGATCTGCCTTTTGAACTGCTCCTGGAAGAAACAATCAGCTGGAAGTCACTTTCATTTCAGCGCACTCGGCAGCGTAGTTGCCGCCATTTGCTTAAGGACCGCATTTTAATTACATTGCTGTTCAGAGTTTCTGGAGAGTGACAATTATGGCAGAACGAATAAACAGCCTCGACCGCATCTTCAACCCCAGGCGCATTGCCCTGCTCGGCGTCACCATCAATCCCAACAGCGTCGGGGGAAAAGTTCTGAGCAACCTGGTAGGCGGCGGATTTCGCGGAGTCGTTTATCCGGTCAATCCCGAAAGCGAAGCGGTGCTGGGAATTCAATGCTACCCGAACGTTAAATCGCTCCCTAAAGTCCCCGACCTGGCGGTAATCTGCACTCCGGCAGAAGAGGTCCCTCAGGCGGTTAGAGAAGCGGGCCAAGCCGGAATTCGGGGAGTGATTATTATGTCCGCGGGATTCAAGGAGACCGGTCCTGTCGGGCGGGCGCTGGAAGAGCAGGTCAGCCGGGAAGCGGCTAAGTTTGACGGTATGCGGATTATCGGTCCCAATTGCCTCGGCTTTATTGTCCCCGGCCTGAAATTGAATGTCAGTTTTGCTTCCGGTATGCCCAGAGCCGGAAATGTCGCCTTTATTTCGCAATCGGGCGCGCTGTGCACGTCGGTTCTCGATTGGGCGATTGAAGGAAAAATCGGATTTTCTCATTTTATCTCTATCGGGAATACCCTCGATGTCGGCTTCGGCGACCTGATTGACTATTTCGGCGAGGATATCAACACCAAGGCGATAATTCTTTATATCGAGTCGATAAGTTTTGCGCGACGCTTTATGACGGCGGCGCGCGCTTTCGCCCGAACCAAACCGATACTGGCGTATAAGGCGGGACGATTCCCGGAATCGGCGCAGGTCGCCGCCTCCCACACCGGAGCGATGGCATCGGAAGATGCTGTCTTTGACGCCGCCTTTCAGCGGGTCGGAGTAACAAGGGTCTATGATATCGGGGAGATCTTCGACTGCGCCGAACTTCTGGGTCGCAACAAAGTCGCTCGCGGCTCAAGATTGGGAATTATCACCAACGCCGGCGGACCGGGGGTGATGGCGACTGATGCCTTGATTCAGGAGAAGGGAAGTCTGGCAGTTCTTGCGGATGAGACCATTGCCAGACTGAACGAGACGCTCCCGGCGGCCTGGTCACATCGAAACCCGGTCGATGTCCTGGGAGACACCAACTCCAAACGGATTGAGAAGGCAATGCAGATTATGCTGGATGATTTCGGGGTCGATGCCGCGCTGGTTATTCTGACTCCGCAGGCGATGACCAATCCTGCCGCCACGGCCAGAGTGGTCGGAAAACTGGCGATGGAATCTAAAAAACCGATTCTGGCGGCATGGTTGGGGGGCGGCTCGATGCGGGAGGGAATTCAGATTCTTATCGATAGCGGCGTGCCTACCTATCAAACCCCGGAGCAGGCGGTACGGGCATTCATGACGCTGGTCGAATATGGCCGGAATCTGGAAATTCTGTATGAAACTCCCCGGGATATCAACATTCAGTTTCTTGCCGACCGGGAAAAGAATCGGGAGGCTTTTGTCGCCAAGCATTTTGGAAGAAATGAAATCTTGTCTGAAGAAGTCTCCAAATCGCTACTGGAATCTTACGGCATTGCCACGACTCGACCCCTGCCGGCGGCGACATCCGATGACGCGGTGCGGATTGCCAATAAAATCGGCTACCCGGTGGTTCTCAAAATTTTCTCTCCGGATATTACCCATAAAACTGATGTCGGCGGAGTGGCGCTCAATCTCGATGATGAGGTGATGGTCCGCGCCGCTTTCGAGAAGATTGTTGCTGCGGCCAAAAGCCAGAGGCCTCAAGCGCGCATTGAAGGCGTAACAGTTCAGCCTATGATTGACATTCGCGACTCGGTCGAGTTAATCGCCGGCATTAAGAAAGACCCGGTCTTTGGAACCGTTATGCTGGTCGGAATGGGCGGTATAACCGCCGAACTTCTGGGAGACAAGAGTCTCGGATTCCCGCCTCTCAATGAACGTCTGGCGCGGCGGATGCTCGAGTCGCTCAAGATATGGCCCTTGCTGAATGGTTATCGGGGACGGCCGGCAGTCAATATCGATGAACTGGTAGAAGTACTGGTTCGCCTATCGTACCTTGCCGCCGACTATCCGGAAATAAAAGAGCTGGATATAAACCCGCTTATGGCCTCACCCCAGGAAATAATCGCCCTGGATGCCCGCGTGGTTATAGACCTGGAGATATTCGGAAAGGAGATTGAACCATATTCCCATTTGGCTCTTCGTCCTTACCCTGAAAAATATCTGAAAAAAATCAATTTAAAAGACGGCACGGAAGTGACATTCAGACCTATTAAACCGGAAGATGAGCCGCTCTGGATGGCGCTTCTTGCCTCCTGCTCCAAAGAAACCATTTATTCCCGATTCCGCTATTCATTCCATTGGAATTCGCATGAAGTCGCCACCCGCTTCTGCTATATCGATTATGACCGCGAAATCGCGATTGTCGCCGAGACTGAAGAGAAAGGGGAACGGAAACTTCTGGGAGTGGGGCGCCTGATTGCCGACCCCGAGCATGAGACGGTCGAATATGCGGTTCTAATCGCCGATGCCTGGCAGAAAAAAGAGTTGGGGAGTATGCTGACCGATTACTGCATGGATGTCGCCCGCAAGTGGAAGCTCAAAAAAATCGTGGCGCAGACCACCGCCGACAATCGCCCCATGATTTCGGTTTTCGAAAAAAGGGGATTCAAAATCGCTATCGACCCGACCGATTCCACGGTGGAAGTCGAAAAGGAAATTGCCTGATAAGGTAAGACGGCCAGTCGAAGCGCAATCGGCCAGGGCAAGAGCTATCTCATTTGATTCGACTACTAAGCATTCCCGACTCTGGCAGCGATGGCATCGCCAATCTTTCGGTCTTCTTTGATTATATGCTCTACTAACCATCTCTTCAAGAATGTAATCAGCTCAAATACCGTCAGCTCTTTTCCATGCTTAAGGGTGACCATCATGTCGGTCACCTGCGCCGTCAGGTCAAGATGCAATCGCCGATGCCGCTGATAATCCGGAAACTGTATCTCTTGCATCAACTCTTCTTCAGCGGCAAAATGGTATTGCGTATAATCGACCAGCGATTTCAATACCAGGTCAATTTCCGAATCCACTGCCCCGGCCGGGATTGACTTGTGTAACCGGTTGATCATGCTGACCATTCGCTTGTGCTGATTGTCGATACCGACGACCTCGATGCTGAAATCCTTTACCCATTTGACGAACGCCACAATCTCGTCTCCTCTTCTAAGCCCCGTCTAATCAGAAATGAGCGCAGTTAGCCGCAATATCTGATATATCGGAAAGTCTTGCTTAAAAAATGAGGATTCGGTCGACCGCCGCGCCTAAGCCAGAAGACTCCCGTTGGGAACCTTTCTCTCCGGCTGTGCCAGGACCACATCGCCATTGTCAAAGACAAATCCGGTCACCAGCAGTTCTGATTTGAAGCCGGCAATGTTCTTCGGGGCAAAGTTGGTAACGGCTATTACCTGACGTCCTATCAGGTCTTCCTTTTTATACAGTTTTGTCAGTTGAGCGCTTGATTGGCGGATTCCCAGGTCGCCCAAATCGACCCAGAGTTTGTATGCCGGTTTGTGCGCCTGGGGAAAGTCCTCCACCCGCACCACGGTGCCGGCGCGCAGTTCCAAGCGGGCAAAATCATCCCAGGAAATAGTCCCGGATTTTTCCATAACTTCTCCAATTACAATGAGTTACAATTTATTAAGAATCTTCATATTTTCCTCCAATCGAGGTCGAACGATACCGATATAATATATATGACAGTGACCTTTAAGACCAATATCGAAGTCGCCGGTTCTGCAAAATTCGTTCTACTATAAGGAGCAAGAGATGCGCAGATTATTCGTTTCCGCCCTTTTTAACCTGGTGCTGATTCCCTTATTGTCATCTGGTATAAACGCCGATGTCAGCTTCGGCATAACGGCCGATGATGACGGATTAAAGAGCTTCTATCTTGCGGTTGGTGACCATTACCGTGTGCCGGACAAAGAGATTATAGCGGCGCGAGAGAAAAGAATTCCCGACGAGGAGCTCCCGGTTATCTTCTATATCGCCCGAAAAGCCGATGTTCATCCCTCAATAATTATCGACATGCGCCTTCTCGGTCGACCCTGGATGGATATAACATTGCATTTCAAGCTGAGTCCGGAAATTTATTATGTAAAGGTTAAGGAAGACCCGGGCCCGCCCTATGGCCGGGCACTGGGGCATTTCCGCAATCGGGAGAAGTCGCGCTGGGGAACCATCGTTCTCAATGACGTCGATATAATCAATCTGGTCAACCTTCGTCTGGCGTCGGAATATTACAAACTATCGCCGGAGCAGGTAATCAAATGGCGCGGCGAAGGCAAGAATTTTGTCGCCATTCATAAGGAAATCAAGAAAGCCAAGAGCGAAGGGAACAAGAAGGAGAAGAATAAGGGAAAAGACTCCTCCGACAAGCAAAAGGAAAAATCGAAAGGGAAGGCAAAAGAGCGGGGATAAACGGAGATAGCCTGCCTCCATATCGCCTCCCTCTGGGTTAATAAGAAAAGGGGAGCATCGGAAATCGATGCTCCCCTTTTTATATCTCAAAATTCGGCTTACAAATAAACCGGCGGCATACCGCTTTTGTAAAGATAACTTATCAGGTAGGTGGCATCCAGAATATTAATGACACCGACTCCGTTAGCGTTTCCCGCTTCCAGCGGATTGGGCGCAGGACCCTGCTTATAAAGATATGAAATGATGGAGGTGGCATCGAGAATATTGACCGTCCCGTTCCCGTTGGCGTCACCGGCAACATATGGAAAAATTTGAACCTGCTTGGTGGATGACCAGTTGCTGAGCATGCCATATTCGTCACGTGACTGCACCGCTACATACTGAATGCCGGTAGCACCCCAGGAGTGCGACGCCGTGCAGGTGTCCAGGGGATTATGCATTCCATACCAGCCCGAGGTGTCGCCCGACTGCCAGTAAAAGCGGTACTCCAGACGGTCCCCATCGGGGTCGTCGCCAACTGTCTTGAAACTGTATGGTTTATTTATGGCGCCTTGCGCTATCCCGGTGGGAGTTTCAGGCGTGGTCGGCTTGGTATTGATTATTTCCCGATTGGTAAGAACATAACCGACATCAATGACACCGGCGCTGACCCAGTCCATTGAGACGGAGAGATCGAAGCGATGCGCATCGCGAGCGCCGCACTGGGCAATCCGCTGAATGTACTGAGAAGGAAAGGGGTCGCCGTTGACATAGACGCGGTACCCGCCGTCAAAAAAAGCCGAGGGGAAAGCGCCAATATTGTAGTCATTAAAGACCCGGGCTTGGGCTTTGGCGTTCATGTCTTCCACCATCGCCACGAAAAACATAGGATACTGTTGCGATTCGTAAATCTGGCTCAGAGCGTCTCTCATAGGCGGACAGTATGGACACCAGGTGCCGGTGCCTTCTTCGATAAAAACAGTATGGGAGTAGTTGGCGTTGACCGTGTTGCTCCACTGGCTATCGATTTTGGCGGCTGCCGCGGCATCGACATTGTAGGCGGTGAAGGGATAACCGGAATATGAATATGCGGTGTACCCGGCGCCATTGAAAATGGCCGCTATCACAATCAGATTATTGGCCGAGAGATTGTTAAATCCGGCGGCATTGCCGTCCCAGCGAATCGTATCGGCACGAGATTCGTCGTACGCCAGCGAAAGCGGGATATCGAGGGCGAAATCAAGGAAGCCGTAATGATACGGCTGATAGTCATACGCCTCCCAGCGGGACAGCGGCTCCGCGACATAAATGCGCAGACGTCCCTGATAATTGGGATGCCCCATAGTTTCCGCCAGAAGCTCCACCAGCGGCGGCGCCGGCTCAAATGCCAGACGCGGTCTTGCCAGACAGTAGTTTTCTTCCGCCACCACGGCTGCGGCTGACAGAAGGAGACAGAGGATGGCGGTAGGAAGCCAAGTTGCAAGTTTGAAAGTCATCGCCCTTCCCTCACATGTTGATTTTTGCATTGGTTCAAATTACCTCTAAAGTCTGATATTTAATCCGAAAGTAATGGCGGTTAGATTGTAATTGTAGAGACCGTGCGTCGAGCGGTTGTCGCCGTACTCCAACTGCAAATTCGGCTCCAGAATCAGTCCGGAACGAAAGACAATTGGTCTTTGCAGACTGAAATAGAAGCGGGATTGAAAATCGCGTCGCGGCTTGGCGCGACCCCTTATATAGGTTCCATTCTCGGCGGTGGTGAAGAAGTTCTTATCCCAGTATCCGGCGCCGAAACTGGTGATGAAATGCGGCAGAAGGTAGGTTTTGACTGTGGCCGAAACAGCCTGCCCGTCATAAATGGACGCCCAGGGAGAGATAAAACCAGTGGCTATTCCCCAGACAACGCGGCCGTCAAAATTAGAGAAATCGCGGTAGGTGTACATCACGCTCACCCCCGTTTTGGCGCCGAGCTGGCGTGAAAGTCGAGGTGAAATATAAAATGATTTGAGGCGGTCATCGGTCCAGGAAGAATCTATCGGCGTGAAGGGATTATAGATATATATGAACCGGATAGACTCCCGAATCCGTTTATATCCCATGGTCGCGTAACCGGACTCAACGTCCAGGCTGAAATTTCCCGGAAGGGTGGCATTGAAGCCGGCGAATAACTTGAAAGTCTTCTTGTCGGCTCCCACATAATTGGTATATATCAGCGAATTGTAAGAGACTCCACTGCGGAGTTGGAGGCGGGAAAAAAGACGGTACCCTAAGGAGAGACCGAAATCATAGTTGTCGGTATTGAATTGAGAATAAGAATCGCGGTAAGCCTGGGATGAAAAGGCGCCGTTGACCAGAAGTGAGAAGCGGGAATTGGCCGCTGTCGGAATAAAGCGCAGTCCGACCCCGCCTACAAAATTGCTCAGGTCGGAGGTTTTGCCATAATATGTATAACCGTTATTTATGTTCAATTCCAGTTTGGAAAAGGGATAATAGTTAATCGAAGCGCGAACAGTAGAATAGGAGTCCTTAATGGCGCTGGAATCGCTCAGGAGATTTTCGGTGTAACCGCCGCTGCTGCTGAAATCTACTTTCAAGTCGGCCGAGGCATCAAGGGCGAAAATAACCGACGATACGGTCAGCAGAACCGTAAAGAGATATTTTCGAAATCTTCTTAACGAGGTTGACATACTCCTCCGGCACAGACCATTCCTCCCGACATACTGCTCATCCCGATGCCGTTTCCGGGACCGAAAGCAGCATCAGAGTCAAGACTGCATCGGTTGCGCATCAGAGAGCGGGCGGAAAATTGCAGTCCTTTGAATTTTGCGGAGGTAGAAGTTTCTTCTGTGGCGGTCAAGCCGGGCAGGGAAAAATCGGCCAGAGATTTAAAATCGGAATCGTTGTCAGATACCTGAGAACCGGATGATGGCTGCTTGCTGAATTCGGGAATACCGTCATTGTCGCTGTCGGTCGCATTGTCGTCAAATCCATCCCCATCAAGGTCGACAAAATGAGTTCTGCCAGGCTCGGCGGTCAGGGCGACCGAGCCAATTAAAAAAATCAAACCCGCCAGGCAGAAGAAGAAGGCGGTTTGTGCTCGATTATGGCGCATTGTTGCTCTACTCCCAGCTTGAGGCTTGCGGTGAAGAGGTATATTTTAATCAGTAAGAAAGACGCAGTACCTATACACTTTGTTCATCTATATCACACAATATCACTTAAGAATACCATTATTATCCGTTTTGTCAAGAAGGAAATAAATAGAGGCCGGATTACAAGCGATTGAGGAAGTCTTGGACCGACTTCTACTGAAATAGTGAGCTGAAAACAGGAACTTACAAATAGGTTGCCATCCAGGATTCGACCCAGGCTTTCTTTTCGGCGAACTGGATATGGTCGGGAGTGCGGGGGTTCATAACGGGATGGGGCATCTCATAAAAGGAGCCTTCTCCCCGGAGCGCTTTCTCATCCCCAATCTCGATATAGCAGAATCCTTTTCCGTCAAAACTATCCCCCTTTCCGTTCCCCAGAATCTCAGCGGCAATCCGTGAGGCCACCACTCTGCCCTGTCGCTCCGCAAATATGCCGGCTTTGGGCAAAACCAAAGGAACATCGGGGGCAAAACGCCCGGGAAGGGGGACTGATGCCACATCCCCAATGGCATATATCTTCCCGGGTCGGGGTGAGTTAGCCAATTCCAAAGTCATAGGGTCGGCCGGAATCCAACCGGATGGCGCCGCCAGTCCGCTTTCCCGTACTGCCCGCGGCGCCGAATGGGGCGGGATGGCGATGAGCAGGTCGTATGGGATTTTTGTCCCGTCGGCAAGCAGAACCGTCTTTCCCGAACCGTCAACTTCCTGAATCTGGCTTTGCGGATGAAAACCGATACCGCGCTCCTCCAGAAGACCAATGATGAACTTCCCAATCTCCGGACCGGCCGTGCCCATCGGCGCTTTTTCGACGGTGTAGATATCGATGCTCGATTTGCCCCTCAAATTGCGCCCTTCCAGATAAGAGTCAATTAACATAGCGGTTTCATATGGACCGGGGGGGCATTGAAAGGGAAGACGAGGAATGATAATTGCAATTCGCCCTCCTTTGAACTCCTTGAGAATTCCCCTTAGCCGTATTGCCCCCTCGCGGGTATAAAAAGTCTCGGCGGCACCGGAAAGTCCCGGAATAAGGCTCATATCCAATTCCGCCCCCAGCGCAATCACCATATAGTCGGCAGTGAGGCGACTGTCGCGGGTTATCGCCTGCATATTGGAAAGGTCGATTCTATCGACTTCGGTATGGAGAAGACGAATCCCGTGGGAGCCGAGGGCGTCAAGAGAGCGACTGACTTTCTCCTCGGCGGCGTGACCCAGCATCACCCAGGTCTTGGTCGCCCCAACCTGGAAGGAACGGGTCTTACTCACAACCACTACTTGATGTTCTGATGAGAGAGCCCCCCGCAGATGCCAGGCGGTGGCAATGCCGCCAAAACCTCCCCCCAGTATCAGGATAGTGCTTCCTTTGCTCATTTCTCCTCCAAAAAGGTCATTTCCGGAAAGTGCGGCGACCGCACCTGCGCTGATAGTCAAGAAGGTGCGCCGCGATATCGGGGTGGACCTTAAATATGACCTGTGCGACATTTTGCAGATTCAATGAGAATCAAAATTGATACGACCGCGACGATGCCGTCTGGAGTAAATAAATCAAGGAGAAGAAAGACTGGTTCATCTGTTTTCATGGCGCGCGCCAAGAGCAGAATCTATTTGCGGCAGCGGTTTTTTCCAACCGCCGGAAAGAATTTCCCGACCGAATTTAGGCTCCAAGATTTTCCCGCTTATTTCGTTTAATAATTGTATTTCTAATCAGATAGAGAGAAAAAGGAGCTGAAGAACTATGCCGAAATACCTGATTGAGGTTCCCCACGAGGAAGAGATTGTGGCATGCGCCAAAGTTATCAAGGTTTTCCTCGCCACCGGGTCTCACTTCCTGGCGAATGCCGAATGGGGGTGTGAAGACGGCGAGCACAAAGCCTGGATCATAGTTGATGCCGACAGCAAGGAAGAGGCTCGGGCGGTGGTGCCGCACGCCTTCCGTCATGAAGCCAAAGTTACATTGCTCACCACTTTCACCCTGGAACAAGTGGACAATATTATTAAAAATCACACCGGTATTGATGAGGGATATTAAGGGGAAAGAACTTAAGCTGTGGCGGCCGGCTGATAGAAGCGCCGGTCGGCTTCAACAAAACTGATAGCGTCTCCCCCGAAGGCAATGCCGCACTGACGAAGCATCTCAAACGGAGGAATCCCCCCGGCCTGTATAATGACAAATTCGTTAGGGATTTCAGTCTCCCCCTGGGGGGTTGTCAGGACTACTGAGTCGGGTCGAATTTCCTTTACTTGCGATTCGAAGAGCACTTTGATTTTTTTCTCTTTAATCAATTCTTTTAACTTTTCCTCGTTCTTTTTCTTGATGCGGAAGAAGCTCTTCTTGCGGTAAGAAATAGTCACCTGGTTCCCTTTCTGCCGTGCCAGCCCGACTGCGGCTTCCACGGCGCTGTCGCCGCCGCCGACCACCAGAATAGCCTTGTCGCTGTACGATTGGGCATCGACCAGCTGATACATCACTTTAGGCAATTCTTCACCGGGTACGTCCAGTTTCCGGGGAGAGCCGCGACGTCCCATCGCCAGCACGACCGCCTCAGCGCGGAAACTTTCCGCCGCCGTCTTAATCTGGAAGCGGTCGTCAAGTCGTTCTATCCGCTCCACCTTCTGCCCCGTCGCGATATTGACCTGAAAGCGGCTGATGATATCGTACCAGGCGTCCAGCAGGAACTCCTTGGAGTACTCTTCTTTCTTGAGCCAACCGTAGAGCGGGATTTCGACCGGCTGAGTCATAACCAGTTTGCGGCGCGGATAATGGCTGATGGTGCCGCCGACATCACTCTGCTCAAGAACCAGATAGCGGAGTCCATAAGCGATGGCGCTCAATGCGGCGCTTAATCCGGCCGGCCCGGCGCCGACAATGACTACATCATATCCATCCTGCCACGGTTCTTTTCCCCGGCGACGCGCGATTTCATCAACCACCATTTTTCCCTGCGATATGGCGTGACGAATTAAGGAAATACCGCTCAACTCACCGGCAATATACAATCCCGGAACGGTTGTTTCATTCTTTTCACTCAACACCGGAATGTCAGGACGGCTCTTAATATCCCCCAAGCCAACCTTAATCGCTCCCACCGGGCAGACCATTTCGCAGAAGCCATGACCGACACATCTTTCGCCATTGATGACCTCGGCCGCTCCCCAAACCACGCCCAGCACATCTCCTTCCGGGCAGGCCTGCACACATGAGCCGCATCCTATGCACAGAGAGCGGTTGACCTGCGGGTACTGCGCCCGTGGACGGTCTATTCCCAGTTCTTTGGCCTCATTCCTGCGATGTTCCGTTTCTTTCTGACTGCGGCGGAATTTGAGCAGGTAAGGGACAAAGACCACCAATATTAGACCGAGCGCAAAAAGCCAGATATAGAGCTGCTCCATAACTATTGCCTGTCTTTAACGGAAACGATATCCCAATTCACCCTGGGCGCGCCACCCTCTGATGTCATCGCCGTCATCCAGTTGGAACGCCGCCCCCACAAAATAGTTGCCTGAGAAACTGAAGTCGCTGCGCCACTCCCCCCATTGATTGGTTCGATAGGCGCCGCCGGAAGACGGTTTGTACAGATATCGTCCCAGGGTGATTCCATGCTGCCCGAAACGAGCGGTATGGAATCCGAGCCTCAGGGAGTAATTTGTTCCTTTCTCAAATGCGCCATTGAAGCCGGAGGCAAGAATCGCCGCGGAAAGTTTCCCCCTCCAGAAACCGTGGCGGCTGATATCGGCGGCGTAGGTGTAGGTCGGACGCCGGTCGCCGCTTCGTTCATTGAAACCAAAGGCTCCCCCGAGACGAAACCGCCGCAGGAGATTCCAATCAAATCGGGCGCGGGCTCCCTGACGGATGCGGTCATCAAAGAGACTGTCAATCAACGTTCTTATTTCGTAGCTCCAGTAGTTCTGACGGTTGTCGTAACTCATCCCCACCCGGAGTGAGCCGCTCAGATTGTAGAAGCTGTTGATATAGAGATTCGAAAGAGAGACGGTCTTGCCGCTTTTCTCTTTTCTCCAGTCGTTATTGATATCGATTTCAGCCGTATGATACAATCCAAAGCGCGAAACGAAATTGATTCGCCCCTGCACCAGCAAATAGTTGCGATTAACCGTTCTCCCATGGTACTCCCCGAGAGCGGCAATGGTCTGGTCGATAAGTAGCCCCGGATGGTCACCCAGGGTGAAATTTATGTAACCGCCGCCTCGATTCAGTGAAGCGCGCGGATTATTATATAACCAGTCGGGATAGACTCCGCCCAGAAGACCGATACGCCAATTCTCTTTGAGCCGTCCTTCAATGATAATGCCATCAATATAGCCGATACTTCCGGCCCGTCGGGGGAGAATTCTCCCTACTGCAAAATTGAACGGCGCCGCGTTATCTTCATAACTGAGCGAGAACTCCCAGAGACGGTTTTCCCAGGAATGACGGGAGACTTCCGGCGCCGGAGAACGACGGCGGTTATCATAGCGACCCCGGGAGCGGATGGAAAGAGTCAACTCTTCACCCAGAAGCCGCCGCGCCTTGAGATTGATGCGGGCGGTGCTCTGGGTGAAATCAAGACCGGCGCGACCATTGTCATCGTAGTGATAAAATAGAAGCGAGATGCTCCCGGCAAGTTGTGATGGCGGTCGTGGCGAAAAAGTCTCCTTCTCGACTGGCAAAATGACCGTGTCAGCCGGCAGCGGTGTCGATACGGTCGGCGCTGCGGTTTGCGGCGGAGCCGCCCGGGAAACCAGAATGGCGACGTCGCCGGCGGAAATTGTTCCAGATGACGATAGAATCCGGCACGACGCCGAATGCTCGGCGACATAGACGATTTCCAATTCCGCCGTCGCGCCGGCAGAACCCTTGACGCTCAGTCTGTCTCCGACTGACAGGCTGTCGGCGCGGCCGCCATCGATATAGAGATTCTCCACCGAGAGATATTTGACCCGGAACTTTGTCTCAGAGGCAGAAAGCAGCGGCGCCGCGCCAAATAGAAGAATTATCAGCACTGGAATGAAGCGAGGCATCAATGTCTCCCCTGGGGATGGCAGCCATAGCAGGCGGCGCTGGCGTACTGGTAGTTATTCACCTGCGAATGTTTGTTGTCCATATCGGTCTGATTATGTTCATGGCAGTTGATACATTCGAAACTGGCAAAATTGGTCGGGTTGATATGGCAATCGGCGCAGTTATCCCACTTTCCGGCATGCGCTCCTGAGTAGATAGGAAAATACAAGCCGTCATGGTCCCAGGTGGTTCCACTCCAGTTTGAAGTGGAATGGCAGGTCTGGCAATCGGTCGGGAAATTAGCCGCCGCATGATTGGGGTCGGTAGTGGCGTCATAATCATCCTGATGGCAGGCGACACAGGCGGTTGGGGTGCCGGTATAACCGGACGTGTGACAATCGGCGCAGGCGACAGTCAGATGCCGCCCGGTGAGAGGAAATCCGGTGGCATTATGGTCGTATGATGCCGGCTGCCAGGCGACAGTCGAATGGCAGACCTTACAGGTCTGAGGAAAACTGCCCTGAACGTGATTCGGGTTCGCTGCCGCCATATAATCATCGCTGTGACAGTCATAGCAATCGGTTGGAGTTCCGGCAAAAGTCTCGCTGTGGCAGACCATACATTCCAGAAGCGCATGAGCGCCGGTCAGAGGAAAAGTCGCTGGATGAGTATAGGTGGCGTTATCCCAGGTGCCGCCGGCGGCGCTGTGACATGGCTCGCAGTTCATCGAAAATCCGGCCCGGGAATGGCTCGGATTGGAAGTGGCGGCGAAAAGTGAGCCGTGGCAAGATTGGCAGTCGGTCGGGGTGCCGGCATACTCCTGACGCTGGTGCCCGCGATGGCACGATTCACAATCGGCAACGGCATGAATTCCAACAAGCGGAAATCCCCGTTGGGCATGAAGCGACAGCAGGTCCTGGCGATTCTGCCAGTCGCGGGGGATATGGCAGTTCTGGCAGGCAAGCCCCAATTGTCCCTGGTGATGGTCGGTATGGCAGTCGGCGCAACTGACGCCGACATGACTGAAGACCGGCTCTTTATGGCAGGCGATACAAGGAACCGCGCCATGCGCTCCTTCAAGAAGGAAGCCGGTTTCAGCATGATTGAAAGCCATCGGTTCGCGAAGCAGTTTCCAGGATTCCGAGGTATGGCAATCCTGACAGTCCCATTGAAGTTTCCCGTGCGGATTGTCTCCGGTCTGGCTGACCACGACCACCGCAAAGAGACCGGAAAAAAGCGCTATAGCCGTCATTACAAGTTTCATAGTCGCATTTTCCTTTCGTCAAATTCCGCTCCGCCATGGCAGGAAACGCAGGTTGTATCCAGCGGTTTATATTGAACAAACAGTTTGTCATCTTTCATTACCGGTATATGACATTTGGTACAGGGGACTTTTTGATGCGCCCCTTCCAGTTTGTATCGCGAATCGCGATTATGCACGAATTTTTCTGCCGTCCAGTTACTGGGTGTATGGCACCGGGTACAGTCGGTATTGCCGGGCGAGTCAGCGGCGGCAAACTGCCCCCGGTGAATATCATCATGGCAGTCCTGGCAGAGTTTTTTCTTGGAGGCGAAGGCGATATGGACGTCACTCCCTTTCTTCTCCCTATGATGACATTTAACGCAAGGGGTAGCCTGATGTTTTCCCTCCAGAGCGAATTCTGTCAGACTGTGGTCAAAGGAGAGCTTTGCCCAGGATTCCTCGATATGGCAGGATTCGCATCCATCTTTACTGACAAATCTATCTACCGCTCCATGGTGCGGGTCGGCATGACAGACCAGACATCGGATAGGATTGAATTGAAAGCGGTGGCTTCTGATTTGGGTGGCACGGTCGGTGACAATATGGCAGGCAACGCAGGGGACAGCCAGGTGCGCTCCGGTGAGGGGATAATCGGTGGAGTCATGCTGGCTCAGGCGAAAATTGGCCGGGGTAAAGCCGGCAACCGTGTGGCATTCTTCACAGGCTCCCTGTGAGGCGCGATGGGCGAATTCCCCTTTATGATAATCATTATGGCAATCAAGACAGGCGGCAAACTTAAGCGCTGCTGTCTGACGCGGCTTGTGGCATTTTTCGCAGGCGGTATTTTTATGTTTCCCCTCCAGCGGATACCGTGTTCGGCTGTGGTCGAAATTGGCGGTGCTCACCGTGCGCCAGCCGTCGGGGGTATGGCAATTCCGGCAGACCGGCCCGAGCCGTCCTTTGTGGACATCCTGATGGCAGTCGGTGCACTGGGAATGGGGGATTACGGCATACTTAGTGTATGATTTATCATGAGTGACGGTCTTATCGGTTATGACCGGATGGCATTTTTCACAGGGAACGGCGGCATGCTTTCCAAGCAGAGGATATCCGCTTTGGCTGTGGTCGAATCCCCGGGCCGGTTTCCACCCGGATGGATTATGGCATTTTGAGCAATCGGACAACAGCTGCCCTCGGTGCTCGTCAAAGTGGCAACTGTTACAGGCGCGATTCAGCCCCAGATATGTCTTGGCAAGGTCAAACTTGTCTTTCTCTAAAGCCTCTTTATCGCGCAGCAATTCTTTGCGATGACATTTCCGGCAATCGGCGGCGGCATGTTTCCCTTCCAGCAGGAAGCCGGTTTCCGAGTGGTCAAAGGCTTTCTCCCCGCCTTTGAAATAGATAAGCTCGTAATCTTTTCCCTGATGCTCCACATGACAGAGTTGACATTCTTTATAATCCGGATTACCGTGCAGTCCTTTCTGCTCAGCCTGCCTGATGGCAATTGCAGTATGACAGGCGAGGCATTTAGCGGGAATCTGTTCGGTCGAGCTGCCATGGCACTGGCTGCAGTTATCCACCCCCTCAAGAAAAGAATGTGAGCGGTGCAGTTCGCCGGGAGAAATCTGCGCCCGGGCAACGGAAATCAGGAGCATCCCGGCAATGAGGAGCAAGCTTGCTTGCCGGATAAAAAACGGAAATTTTGAAATGATCTCAGTCATTGTCCCTCACCTGACCCAGCCATATCCGGTCCAAACCGCCACTCCGATATGGATGAACATAATAATATACATAATAATGGCGAACGGCTTGTGTATTACATGCCAGTAATGAAAGACTCTTTGCACATTTGAGAGAGCGGCGATTTTGCGGTGCAAGAGCGCCCGCTTGAAAAGCTGACTATACAGCTCCTCAAAACTGCGACCTCCAAGATTGAGAGTTTCCGTCAGCCGACGCCGGATGCGGCTCTTTATCAGTGGCCGACGGATATCGTCAAAGAGAAGTCGCAGCACCGACATGACGGTCCCTTTCCCCCGAGGTTCCAGCTCCTGCTCGAACAGGGAGGAGAGGAATTTCAGCTTCTCTTCCTCGATGCCAAATCGCTCCTTCAGCAACCGGGTTTGCGCTTCAAGACTCTCTTCCATTTCGCTCAGGCTGAGTTCATTATCCTGTATATTGCGGGGAATCTGACGGTAGAGATATCGCCCGAAATAGCCGCTGAGCGCCACCGCCACCATCGACCAGAAACTGACCGCCACCAGCCCTTGAACCTTGAAAGAAGTATGCAGAACAATAAAAAGCGGTCCTACTACCCCCATGTAGATATGAAAATCGAGAAAGGGACGCAGGGTTCGGTTTTTCCCAAAGAGGCTAAGCCGCTTCTGAAGCGAATAGACCAGCATCAGGAGCATCATCGCCGAGCCGATTATTCCGTAGGTCAATCCTCTGCTTCCGGCCGGCTTGAATATCCGGTAATCTTCATGACGGGGACGTTCCGCATAGGGAGTGGAATAGTAGGAGTACCCCTCGATGAAGAGAACAACGAGAACGGCAAAAGAGAGCAGATAGACTGTCCAGAGAATTATACGGCGTCCGGAAGCCCGGCTTTTCATTTCCCGCGCCATTTGCTTACTTTCTGCTACTTCGGAATTTACCGGCACAATATGCCTTCCTTTATGCCTTAAGTAAAGAAACCAATTAAGCAGGCAGATTCGTTAGCAAATAGCCAATAATATCACACGACCGTAAAGCCGTTCCTTATATTGAGGATTCTGAACCTGCCATTTAAACAAATTATCGGCAAAAAAGTGCC
>JBFMEF010000127.1 GCA_040753495.1 Candidatus Zixiibacteriota bacterium | reverse complement strand
CGCCATGTCGCCAAGGAAAAAGCCTCCCGACTCAACAAAATCTGGACAGTCAATGAGAAGACGGTCGAGTCGTTCCTCGGGACGCCGCAGTTTATCCCGGAAAAGCCGGAAAAGAAGCCGGAAATCGGCGTTGCCATAGGCCTTGCCTGGACCGGTATGGGGGGGGAACTGATGATGATAGAAGGGCTGCGAATGAAAGGCAGCGGTGAAGTCATCACCACCGGCTCACTCGGGGAAGTGATGAAAGAATCAATCCAGGCGGCGCATAGTTATGTCCGCGCCCGGGCCGACATTCTCGGCATTGACCATAATGATTTCGATAATTTCGATATCCATATCCATTTTCCTTCGGGGGCTATCCCCAAAGACGGTCCCTCGGCCGGCGTTACGGTTTCGCTTGTCATTGCCTCGGTAATGGCGGAGAGACCCATTCGCCACGACATCGCCATGACCGGCGAAGTTACCCTGCGCGGGAAAATCCTTCCGGTCGGCGGCATCAAGGAAAAAATATCCGCCGCCTACCGCGCCGGAATCCCCAAAATTCTAATCCCCCTGGAAAATAAGAAAGACCTCAAAGATTTGCCTGATGATATCATCAAGAAGACCAAATTCATCTTCATAAACAATGTGGATGAGGTCTTTGAAGCCGGTCTGCTCGACTTCGTTCCTTCCAGCTATACTCTGGAGAAGCTGTTTGCCGAAGAACTGGAAAAAGCCAAGCACCGTAAAAGCGGGCAATCGCAGAAACGGGTTGCCGCCAAGAGCCTTAAACGCCCCTGATTCTTTCCGGCGGCGACCAGATTAATCCAAATTTAACTTGACACTTTCCCCCAGGTAGGGATATATTTACTATGTAATAGGATACTTCTATAGGAGAATCATGGCTTGCGATTCTCCAGGACGGTCGTAACAGTTTTCTTGCTCTTTTCTGACTAAGAAAAATTAAACATAGGAGTGACCATGGGTAAAAGGATTCTTACCTTGACTGCCCTGATTGTCATCTTTCTGGGCGCCGAATTTCCCCTGCAGGCTCAAAACAATATCAATGTCTGGGTCGATATCCCCAGCCAGTTTCTTTGGAATAATGGGGGGGTAATGAAAATAAGGCAGGGAGAACCTTTCTATCTGGAGATAATGTGGAATTACACTTCCCCTCCCAGCGATTCGCTTCTGGGCGGAGGCTTTGATTTGAAAATCTATTCTCCCGACCTTGCCAGTATCACCAAGATAGCCGCCACCGCCGGCGCCAACGAGGCCGTACTTCCCGCCCCTTACAATAATGTCATTCTGAAAAATGGCTTCCATAACAACACTTACTGGAATATCTTTGGCCAGCCGAGTGACTGGCCCTACGCCTTTCTTATCACCGATTTTGACGGCGCCCTGCCGGATCATTTCGGCCATGCCTTCGCTTCCAGCCTCGGAATGCCCGGAACCCTGGGACCCACTGCCTTTTATGAAATCCACTACCAGATAAACCAGAGAGGGACCTTCTGCGTGGACTCGGTCTTTCTTGATGACCCCTCCTTTGACTGGGCTTTTGGTAATGACGGCGGTCAGGATGTTCCGGCTGTCGCTCTAAATCGCCCCTGGTGCTGGGAAGTCGCCGACCCTAATGCTTCGGTAATTGACGTCGTCCCCGACTCCCTTGAGTTCAGCGCTATTTTTGGGGGGAGTGTCCCTCCCGCGCAGGTCCTCCAGATTCTAAATATCGGCGGCGGGACTCTCAGTTGGTCGGCAACCAAGAAATCTTCCTGGCTCAGTATCGCCCCTTCTTTCGGAGTGGCCCCCTCCAATATGCAGGTGCTCGCCAACTCCCTGGGACTGCCCTTGGGCACCTACTATGATACCATCGTGGTCAGCGCCTCCAGCGCTCTGAATTCTCCGGTGAGGGTGCCGGTCAGGCTTCGTGTTACACCGCCGCCGCCGACTATCAGCCTCTCCCAGGACGAATTCTTCTTCAGCGCCATTGTCGATTCCACCAATCCCCCCGACCAGATTCTTACCGTAACTAATACCGGACAGGGAACACTGAACTGGACCGCCACCAATTTGACCTCCTGGCTGACTCTTAATCCGACCTCTGGTGTAAACACCGGCGATATTACTCTCTCGGTTGATATTACAGGACTTGACTACGGCTTATATATTGACACCGTCGTAGTGAGCGACCCGAATGCCATAAATAACCCCCAAATCGCCGTGGTTCGCTTGGAAATCGCCTCTGGACTACCGGTTCTGGCGGTCGATTCCCCTTTCATCTTTGTAATCGTCGTGGTCGGGACACTGACTCCACCGGATAAAAGTTTCTATGTCTATAACGAGGGGGATGGTACGATGGATTTTGAGGTATTAGAAAACTCGCCTCGAATTCTTTCGATAACACCGTCATCGGGCGCCGCTCCGCAAACCTGTGTCGCCAGTTTCAAAATCGCCACCGGAACGCCCGGCACTGATATCATTGATACCGTCTGGGTCTCCTCGCCGCAGGCGATAAACTCGCCTCTTCCGGTCTATTTCCAGTTCCATTTTGTAGAAGACCCGGCGGAAATAGTCTTGAGCAAAGATTCTGTTACAGCCTCCTATTATGAATGCGCGCAGGGAATCGGCGACCCGCCGCCACCGTCAACTTTTTCTATCTTTAACAACGGCACCGACCCGCTCAATTTCACGCTGAACTGGAAATCATCCTGGCTGCATCCGAACCGAAACGCCGGCCTGGCTCCACAGCAGATAATCCTCAATTATGACATCGAGGACCTGCCGGTCGGAACCTATTATGACACTATCGTTGTTTCGGCCCTGAATGCTATCAATAGCCCGGTCCGACTTCCGGTAAAGCTAACTATACGCCCCACCGATACCGCCCCGACCATTTACGCTTACGGTGATACCATATTTCTGGCGGCGCAGGAGAATCGCCCCGGAACCGCCTTTACTATCGAGGTCAATAATATCAATCCCGGATGCATGTCCTGGCAGTTGATTGAGAATATCGATTGGCTCTATTATTCGATAGATTCCATTCTGCTGGGAGATTACCCCTGGTTTGTCAAATTCACTCCTTTCGCCAATGGGCTTACCATGGGTACCTATACCGGACAGGGAACTATCACCGCTCCCGGCGCCACCAATTCTCCCTACCCGCTGAAATTCAAACTGCGGGTCTGGAAACTGTTTGGCGATGTCAATTATGACGGAAAAATCAATATGCTGGATGTCACATATCTGATTAAATTTATCTACAAAGGAGGTCCCGCGCCGATTCCGGAACCGATTGTCGGCGATTGCGACTGCAACACCAAGTTCAATATACAGGATTTAATCGCCCTTATCGATTATCTCTTTGTCTCCCGCGACCCGCTTTGCGGAAATCCTTACTAAAAATTAGAACAAGATTCAATGAGCCGCCCCTGCGGGCGGCTTTTTTTTAACCGATTTCTATTAGAATCGTATCAACTGCAACATTTTTGCGACAGTGGCGCAGGGATTGTCGCCATAAATATAACCGCTTGACTGACCGATAATTGGGAATATATTACTGAAAGTTCCGCCACTTTACATACAGATAAACAAGACAACAAATAGGCAAGAAAAGAACCCACCATGACAAAAAATTCGTTACTCGCCGGCTTCTTAGTCCTTTTTCTGCTGCCTCCAATGACGAGCGGCAGCGATATCCCGGACTTTGAAAATCTGCCATACATTGAAAATATGACCCCCTCCCAGATGCATCGCATCATGGCCGAGGCAAAAGCGGCCGCCTTTGACCGTTCCCGCGCCATTGAGAAATCGCTTCGCGATATCTCCTACAGCCATGCCCAGACCGATTTCGATGTCAAATTCTATCGAATCAACCTGACTGTCTCGGCGCCGACTTCGACTATCATTGGCGATGTCGCTACCGTGGCAGAGGCGCTGGTTAATGGGGTCGATACCGTTGTGCTTGATTTTGACGCCACCCTGAGCATTGATTCCATTTATCAGGAAAATGGTACGCGCCTGAATTATCTTCATTCGGGGATAACCGTCACCGTGGCTCTCGACCGCGCCTATCAGAGCGGTGAGACCTTTTCTTTTACTGTCCGTTATCACGGCACCCCGACTACCGGTTTCTATCAGGGGTTCTTTTTCAGGTACCGCAGCGGCGTGCCTGCCATTTATACTCTTTCCGAACCATATATGGCACGCTCCTGGTGGCCCTGCAAAGACCGCCCCGATGACAAAGCTGATTCCATCGATATCATTGTCACCTGCGATACCGCCCTGTACTGCGCATCCAACGGCAATCTGACTGATACTCTCCGCAATGGGGACGGCACCTGGACATTCTCTTATTCTGTCCGTTATCCTATCACCACCTATCTTTTCTCCCTCTCGATATCCAAGTTTACCATCTGGAAAGACTGGTATAAATATTCACCGACCGACTCTATGGTCATTATCAATCATCCTTATACCGACCAGTACTCCGCTTCCGTGACCGGGTGGGGAATCACTCCTTATGCTCTCGAAGTCCTCTCCGGTCTGTTCGGGGAGTATCCTTTTATTAATGAAAAATATGGGCATGCCAATTTTGGCTGGGGCGGCGGGATGGAGCATCAGACGGTAACTTCGATGATTTCCAACTGGTTCGGTTATTATGAGCCGGTGGTGGTGCACGAACTGGCCCATCAGTGGTGGGGTGATATGATTACCTGCAATAACTGGCATGAAATCTGGCTTAATGAGGGGTTTGCCTCATATTCCGAAGCCCTTTACTATGAAGTGAAAAACGGCCGCAATTATTATCATTCCTATATGGACCAGATGGATTATGCCGACACCGGCGCCATCTATCGATACGATACCACCAATTCCGACGCCATATTCAATTATATCGTTTACGATAAAGGGGCATGGTTCCTTCATATGCTGCGCCATATTGTTGGCGATTCCTCTTTCTTCCAGATTCTCCGCACCTACTACGACAGCCCTTACAAGTATGGTGATGCCACCAGCGCTCAGTTTCTGGAAATCTGTGAAACCGTCTCCGGAATGGACCTCGATTACTTTTTCCAGGATTGGCTCTACGGCCAGCTCCGCCCCAATTACCTCTGGTCGTATATGAATGAACTCGACCCCTCCGACGGCAAGTACTGGACTTTCTTCATGATTAATCAAGTGCAGGCGTCCCAGCCGCAGGTTTTCCGGATGCCGATTGACCTCCGCTTCACCTTTTCACCCGGCGACACCAGCACCTCTGTCGTATTCCACGATACCCGAAAACGAGTCTATATTTTCAAGAACGATCAAGGACCATCCGATATCGTTCTCGACCCGAACAAATGGATTCTCCGCAATGCTACCAAGACCACCTGGAGTTACCATCTGATTCCATTTCCGCTCGATTCGGGACAGCAGTATCAATCGTTTGCCGATACTATTGTCGCCCGCGGCGGCACCGGATTCCATAAATTCACTCTCAAATCCGGCTCCCTGCCGGCCGGATTGACTCTCGACACCTTGAGCGGAATTATCACCGGCACCCCCCATGATTACGGCACTTTCAATTTCAATATTCGCGCCAATGACCAGTACAGTAGTTATAAGGACTCGGCCGATTATACCCTTACCGTCGCCCCTGTCGCCGGTCTTGCCGGTGATGCCGATAACAACGGCGCGGTCAATATCCTCGATATAACCTTTCTTCTCGGTTACCTATATAAGTCGGGGGCGGCGCCGCCTGTCATAGCGCTGGCCGACCCCAACCGCTCCTGCGATATCAGCGTTTTGGACATAACCTACCTTGTCAGTTTCCTCTATAAGGACGGTCCCGACCCGCTTATCGGCTGTGTTCCCTGAGCCTGCCACAAATTTTGATTTTCCCCGCTGGTCCTGAATTCCAGAACCCGGCGGGGAAGCCTGACTTGTATCTCAAAAAAACTGGTTGTATTCGTCTCTCAATTGGCTATTTTATGCTGTCGAAGTTACATACCGTTGATTCCGTACACCGGGCGAAAGGACAGGTTCCGCAGTGAAGAGCTATAAGATAGTAACCTTTGGGTGTCAGATGAATCTGGCCGATTCCGGCTCGCTGGCGGCGGTGCTCAATGCCCGCGGTTTTCATCCGGCGGAGACCGAAGATGACGCCGATATTGTCATCCTTAATACCTGTTCTGTGAGGGAAAAAGCCGAAGACCGGGTCTTTGGACGTCTGGGCGAACTGTATGGTATGAAAAAAATGCAGCCCGGCAAGAAAATCGCCGTGGTCGGATGTATGTCGCAAAGGCTGGGGGAGAGGATACTCCAGCGCGCTCCCTATGTCGATATCGTTCTCGGCACCGACCGGATGCTGGAGTTGCCGCAGTATGTCGATGACGGCGCCTTTGGCGCCCAGGTGCATACCGAATTCGGGTATGAGGAAATCGATGGCCTGGTGCCGGTCCGCGACAACAGATTTGCCGCCTTTCTAACCATCATGCGCGGCTGCAATCAGTACTGCACCTATTGCATTGTCCCTTATGTCCGCGGCGAAGAACGCTCTTACCCGCTGGAGAAAATTATTTTCCAGGTAAACCAGATGGCGCAAGACGGGGTCAAAGAGATAACCCTGCTGGGACAAAATGTCAACTCGTACAACGACGGCCGCCATGATTTCGCCGACCTTCTGCGGGCGGTTGCCCGCGATACCGATATTGCGCGAATCCGTTTCATGACTTCTCATCCCAAAGACCTTTCCGACCGGCTAATCAACGTCATGGCGACCGTGCCTAAAATGATGGCTCATCTCCATCTCCCGATGCAGTCCGGTTCGGACCGGATTCTCCGCCGGATGGGACGAATCTACACTTACCAGCATTATCTTAATCTGATTCACAAAATGCGCGCCGCCGTCGCCGATATCGCCATCACCACCGACCTGATTGTCGGATTCTGCTCCGAAACGGAAGAGGAGTTCCAGATGACTCTTCGCGCCGCCGAGGAGATTCGTTTCGATTCGGCTTTCATGTTTCGCTATTCGCCGCGACAGGGAACCGCCGCCTATCGCCTCCCTGACGATATCCCCGACAATGAAAAAATCCGTCGCCTCTCGCGACTGATTAATCTGCAGAAAAAAATCTCCTTTGAGAAAAATCAGGAGGAACTGGGAAAGAGCCGCTCCGTTCTCGTTGACGGATTTTCCCGCAGGAGCCAATCGGTTCTTAAAGGCAAGACCGAGGGGAACAAAACTGTTCTCTTCAAAGGGGCGGAAACATTAATCGGCGCCATCAAAACTGTCCGTATTACTTCGGCCGACGCCTGGACTCTGCACGGAGAATTGGAAAACTAAACCTATGCTTGACCGGATTATCGCTGTCTGCTACCCGATACTGGTAATTACCCTCTCGGCTTTCCTCTATATCCGTCTCAAAATAGGACAGAACCGCGATGCCGGCGGCTCCGGCTTACTGGTCTCCGGCTTTGTCTTGACCCTTTTGGCGTCACTCATAAATCTTCTCCAAAATCTACCCGGTTATCCCAGCTGGTTTCTGAGCAATATCTACGGCATCGTCAATATCGCCGAATTTCTGTCGCTTCTTTTCGGGCTCTTATTGACAGCCTCCGGCCTGGTAATTCATTTCAGTTTCTGGGGCGACCGCGATACCGAGGTCTCGAATCATCTCGCCAAATTGAAAACTCTTGATATGCTGCAGCAGGAATGCCGCCCGCCGATGCCGATGAATGAGCTTCTGGAGCGGATGCTGCGCGGTATGCTGTCCGGTCTCGAAGAAGAGTCCGGGGCAATCTTCCTGCTTAACCAGTCACAGAGACAATTCATCCTGTCCAGCGCCATCGGTCTCTCAAAGGAAGAAATCGCTCTTCTTGAATATTATCCTTACGGCCGCAATCTGATTTCGCAGGCGGTTGAAGATGAGACTCCCCTGCTGTCTCATGACTTCCGCTCGCTTGGCGGCAAGGCTCAACTGGCTGCCTCCCGTTTCCGCTCCATTCTGGTGCTCCCTCTAACGACCGGGCGGAGCCGCCTTGGAGCCGTCCTTTTCTTCTCCACCGAGGACCGGCGCTACAGCCGGGAATTTATCAATCTGACGCTTCCGGTCGCATCCTGGATTGCTGAAAAAATCGAAGTCACTCGTCTGGGGCGCGAACTGGGCAAAAACGCTCAGGAAGCGGCAAATCTTCGTAACCGCACCGACGAGCTGCTACGACGGCTGGACACCCTGTTCAAACCGGATGGAGAATTTCTCTCGCCCGACCGCTTTGCCCAAAACTGTCTGGCGTTCCCTTATTTCAGCGAAGCCTGGCTTCTGGGACTTGCCGGAGGAAAACTTCAGATTTATGGCGGAACCGTCGCCTCTCCCGACTTCTCCGAGAATTTTCGCGCCTCCCTGATTACGGTTCTCCCCCGCAAGAAGGCGGTTATCTTAAATCAGGAAGCGGTTGATGAATCGGGCAAGAATTATATTATCCGCTCCTCGCTGCTTCTTCCGGCTGACAATCGGGGAAATGCCCTTCTGCTCCGCAATGAGCAGGGAGCGACGGAACTGAATGAAGAAGAGCTCCGTCTGCTGGAAGCGGTTGCCGCTGTCGCCGGCGCTGTCATCGCTTATGACACCCTCCGCCGCCTATCAGTCGCCAAAGGGCGCGACCTTGATGCTGTCGCCGCTTTCCTTCGCAGAAAACTGACACTGTCAGAGCTGGTTAAAGAGGTTAAAGCCTCCGCCGAATATATCGCCGAGGCTCTCGGGGGAAATGTCCTGATACTCCTGACGGAACTGGAAAATGACCGTCTGAAAGCCATCTATTCTAACCGCGGCGGCGCCGCCATCGAAGAGTTGATCTTGGAACCTGGCGAAGCCAGCACCGGGCGGGTAGCGGTAACCGGCAAACCGGAATTCTTTGCAGAACCGGCTTCGGTTGGGGAAAATATCGCCGCTTACAGCGAAGAAAATCGAATAGTACTCAACCGCCTCGTCCATGAATTCGCCGCCCCATCGTTCCAGGCCGACTATCCAATTCTCAACCAGGGCCGAGCGCAATTTGTCCTCACTCTGCTCTCATTCGGCGGCTCTCCGGCTGACAATCTCGAACGCCATCGTTTCCTGTCGGTCCTGGTCGGGCTTCTCAACCTCAAGATCGAAATCGCCTCCGCCTCTCTGCCGTTTCCGACGTCTTCGCTTCCGCCGGCCATTGTAAATATCCCTCCAGCCGCTGCCAATGAACTGAACAATGACCTCGCCGCCATTTCCGGCTATAGCCAGATTATCCGCCGCGACCCCAATCTCTCCGGCGAAATTCAGACCGCCCTCGATTCGATGGTTTCCGTTACGGAAAAGATGTCGGCTCTAATCAACAGCCTTGCCTCCGGCAAGGAATCTGCCCCGGAGAGTGTCACCGACCTCAATGCCCTCATCCGAAGAAGCATCACCAGCAAGAGCATTTCCGGCGACCTCTATATGGTAGCCGGGCGGCCCACTGAAGTCGCCCTCAATCTCAAGGAGATTCCCCGTCTCGGGATAGGGGAGAAGGAACTTCAGGCGTTCCTCGATTCCGTCTATAGTTCCTTTACCGAAAATGTTACCGAAGACGAAATAGTTAGCATTAATACATACACCCAGGACAAAAATATCTTTTTCGATATTTCGCGACATCGCAAGAATTTTCCGCCGGTCGAACCGGTGGCGAATTTCGGCCGATATCTCAAACCGGTCAACGTAGAAGGCGACCTCAAGAATCGCGAGTTTATGCGCCGTTTGATAGATATCTCCGGCGAGTTTGCTTATGACCGCTTCAGCCGCTACCCCTCTTATTTTTCCTTCCGCTTTCCGGCGCCGACCGTTTCCGAAAGTACTTCAGCCAACCGCCTCACAGGTGAGATTACCATTCTTGCCATAGATGACCAGGTGGTAATCCTGGAACTGCTTGCCGCCATGTGCCAATCGATGGGACACAATATCCTCACCGCCACCAGCGCCGAGGAGGGCTGGCGTGTTTTTGAGGAGCGCCGTCCCGACATCATAATCGCCGACCTGGTTATGCCCGGCATTTCCGGGCTGGAATTGACCGGACGGCTCAAGAAAGTCGCTCCGGAAATTCCGGTTATCCTGATAACCGGATGGGGGATGGCTATTAATGAATCCCACCTCAAGGAAGCCGGGGTTGATTTTATACTGCACAAGCCGTTTCGCCTGGAACAACTTTCAGAGCTGATTTCCAAAGTTACCGCCGGATTTCGCCGCTAAGCCGCTTCAGGTCTTCTCCTTTCCTGCCGATTATTATCAGTATGCAAAAGAGCTCCAAGCCCGGGCATCCGGACGTACGAATGGAAATCGTCCAGAATTGCGATTTGATGGCTCTTCCGGAGGCGGTCAAGAAGATATTAGAGTCGGCCTCCCGCGATGAAATCAGCATTGACTCGCTTTCGGAAATAATCAGCCGCGACCCGGCTCTTACCGGGCGGCTTCTGAAAATCGCTAATTCTCCTTTCTATGGTCTGAGCCACAAGGTCAATTCCGTCCATCAGGCGGTGATGGTTCTGGGCGTCACTACCGTTAAGTGCCTGGCTGTCTCGGCCGCTATATTCAATCCCTCCAAGATGCGTCAGGATATCGGAATCGATATCTCCGCTTTATACGGCAATATCATTTCGGTCGCCATAACCTGTCGCAAACTGGCCGTCGCCTGCAAATATTCCAGCCCCGAAGATGCCTTTACCTGCGGACTGCTGCATGAAATCGGCTTGCTCTATCTGCTGCATCATCACCCTGATGAATATCGTTCCGTCATAAATCGCGCCCGCAAATCGGGCAACCTCTATGATGAAGAAATCTCCCAGTTCGGCATCTCCCATACTGAAACCGGCAAAATCCTGGCTGAAAAATGGCGTCTGCCGGCAACTATCTCCTCGGCCATTTCCAATCATCATACCAGTGGGGCAACGGAAACCTCCCGTCTTGACGATATCCTCCGTCTCGCCGTTTCGCTCAACCGCGATTTCCATGTAGGACCGGAAAGTTGTTACATCGAAGACAAAATCGCCAAGATAAGCGTCACCGCTTCAAGGCTGGGAATCACGCACCCTCAGCTGGATGATATCGCGGCCAGTGTCGCCAAAGAGGCGAGCGCCTTTGCCCGCTCTACCGGCATCGAGATTGACGATTACGAAGCGGTTCTTGCCCGCGCCAACCGGGAGCTCTTTAATACCTACATGTCCATACAGCAGCTTTTTCGCGAACGACAGGAGTTGACCCGAAAGATTCTCGAAGAAGAGCGCGCGCGGGGGCTGCTTGAAGCCAAGCAGGTCGCTATCTCGACACTCTCTCATTATGTCAACAATGCCGCCATGGCGATTTCGGGCAACTCGCAGGTGCTGAAAATGTCGATGAAAAGCAAAACCCCGGAGCAGATTGTCGCGATGCTCCCTCGGGTTCTCCAGGTAACGGATGAAGCCGTGCAGAAGATTGTCGCCGTCCTTGAAGAAATCTCCGAGCTCGACCTGCAGGAAAATCTCGCCTTTTATGAGCGCTCCAAAATCCTCAATATCGACGACCGCATTAAAGAGCGAATGAGCCGTCTCAGCGACTCCCACGGCATTGTCCTGCCGCAGGAAGCGGAATTCCCCACCAAGTAATCTCGATTTCATCCTCGCCGCCGCCCGGAAACTATCGCTTGTTTCCGCCGTCGGTAATCATTATTCTTAAATAATTACCATAAAGAGCCTTGTTACAAAAGGAGTCGCTATGAAATTTATTTCCGGGACCGGGGACTTCACCGGCATCGACAGCTCCACCGTCGTGCTCTTCTGCTTCGAAAAAGATTTCGCGGCTGACCGTGACCTGAAAGAACTGAATAAACGACTAAACGGCGCCGTCCAGTCCCTCTACCAGTCAGGGGAATTTGAAGGGAAACGAAACCAGACCTTCGTCCTGCATACTCTCAACAATCTGAAAACCGGACGAGTCGTCCTGGCCGGGCTGGGGGAGAAGAAAAAAGTTGACGATGACTGTTACCGTCAGGCGGCCGGGACTATCTCCCGGATACCCTCCGTTAAGAAGTCAGAAACTCTCGCCTTCGTCTTAAACAAGAATGAAAAAGAGAGCGCCGTCTCAGCCGTGGTCGAAGGATTTCTTCTGGGACGATTCGACATGAAGGATTACAAGACCGGCGACGACGCAAAAAACGACATAACAAAGAGTGTCAGCTTTATTTCCGGTAACGCCCGTTTATCCCGGGGCTATGCTAAGGCTCTTGTCCGGGGGGAGATGATTTCCGAGGCGGTAATTCTGGCGCGGCGTCTTGCCGCCCATCCGGGAAATATTCTTACTCCCAAAGCCTTCGCATCGGAAGCCCAATCGCTGGCAAAAAAACATTCCTTGAAATGCACCGTCCTTGTTGAAAAGCAGATTCGTGAAGAGAAGATGGGGGCATTGCTTGCTGTGGCGCAAGGCTCGGAGCAGCCTCCTCGCTTTGTTATTCTTGAATATAACGGCGGAAGGAAAGCGGACAAACCGATTGTCCTGATTGGGAAGGGGATTACCTTCGATACCGGCGGCATCAGCCTCAAACAGGCCGCCGATATGGATGAAATGAAAGGGGATATGACCGGCGGCGCCATCATGCTGGCCGTCATCACCGCCGCTTGCCGCCTCAAACTGCCGCTTAATCTGGTCACCCTGGTGCCGCTGGCAGAAAATATGCCGTCGGGAAAAGCAACCCGTCCCGGCGATGTCGTCAAATCGCGCAAAGGGAAGACTATCGAGATTATTAATACTGATGCTGAAGGACGGCTTATTCTTGCCGACGCTCTCGACTATGCCAATAAATTCCATCCCCAGGCGGTCATCGATATCGCCACTCTGACCGGGGCGGCGCTTTTTGTTCTCGGTTACGCCGCCGCCCCTATCCTCGGGAATAGCAGAAAACTGATGGATGCCCTTCGGGCCGCCGCCCGTAACTCCGCTGAGAAAGTCTGGGAGATGCCGCTCTGGGACGAATACCGCGAGCTGATGAAATCATCCATCGCCGACCTGAAAAATTCCGGTGGTCGCCCCGCCGGAACCATTACCGCGGCCGCTTTTCTGGAAAACTTTATCGGCGACTGGCCCTGGGCGCATATCGATATCGCTTATGTTGACCTCGAAAAAAGCGGACAGCCATATATACCGAAAGGACCAACCGGCATCGGCGTCCGTCTCCTTATCGAACTGCTTTCCCGCTGGAAGAAGCTATAAAAAAAGCCCCGTATCAAACGGGGCTTCTCTAAAAGGAGAACTATAACATCATTTCTTTTTTGACCATGCCGGCGCGCTGTTGAGACCGGGACCCATCACCTGCTTGAGTCCATTTCCGGTAATATCGACAATCCAGATAGCGCCGTCTTGAGTGGCAAAGGTAAGCCATTTGGAATCCGGTGACCAGGAGAGAGGGTAGGTCTGAAGCAACTGCCCGGCGGCCGGTTTATAAACCAGATATTTCTCCGAAAGGTCCGGCTTCACAATATAGATTCCCTGATTTGCCATCTCCATATTGATATAAGCCAGCCAGGCGCCGTCGGGTGACCAGGCCGGACCGGTGGCGCCGGAGATGAATTTCCCCTTGGCGTTAATCTCAGCATCCGATAAGCCTTTCAGGTCGGTCGTAGCAATGACCACTCCGCCGAGATTGGTCCCTTTGTACATCACAAAAGCATAACGCCCCCCCGGTCCAACGGTCGGCATTGCCGCAAAGCGGTCTGATGTCTGCCAGTCCCGGGTCAGGATTTCATAAGAACCGCCGGTGGAATCCACCGAGCAGGTCTGGTAATTGGGAAGCATGGCATTCACGGTGTTGGCGTTCAGGTCATTGGTGAAATAAATTTTGCTGCCGTCAGCCGACCATTCCGGATGTCGCCCTCCTAAACCATTGGTCACACGATACCACCAATTGGTATTGGTCCGGGCTGAATCGATAAAACCGATAAAGATATCATAAACGCGATGCTGTCCGCCCAGGTTATCCGGTCCTTTGAGGTCAACCGTGCCTCTGCGCACAAAAGCAACCCTCTTATTGTCCGGAGCCCACGACAGACGCCCATCGGCATTCTGCGCTGCGACCACTTTGAACTGATTCTTGCCGTCCCAGTCCATAACCCAGAGGTCCCCTTCTCTTATAAAGGCTATTTTCCCCAGCGGCGCCCCAATCTGTCCCGCTTTGTCTGCCGGAAGTTTCGGCGTCGGGCTCCCCTGGCCATGAACCAGCGCAAAACTGAACCATCCTCCCAGAATCAACAGACCAATGTACTTCTTCAATTTAATTCCTCTCCAATAACAATCCTGTTCATCAAGTGAGGGGTAGTATAAAAATATCCCTCATCTTGTCAACTGCTAAATCACAACTGGAAGAATCTCTTAAGCTGCAATCTTCCACGAAGTCCTGAAAAATCGAGTTCCACCCGGTCGTTGGTATTGTCCGAGTAGGTCACATAAAGCTCTTCACCTATGTTGTTATACCCTTTTACCTTGGTGAAGTTCAGGAATAAGTAATTGAAGTCAGCGCCGACAAGAAGCCCAAGAAACCCAACCGGATAGTCCAGCCCGATAGAGCCGTAGAATCCGGGAGCGGAGGCTTTTAGCGGCTCCGCATTGAGGTCGCTGGTGCCGGTGGCAAGATTAAAAGCGGTGCTGCCATCCCAGATATCCCACTTGGCAAAATAGAATCCGGCGCCGCCGCCGACTCTTATCGCAAAGGAATTGAAAACACCTTTGTTATCGGGAGGATTCAGCAGATAATAATCAAAACCGCCTTTGAATCCATAGACCTGGACTTCGGACTTGATATTAAAGTCATACTGCGTTCCCAGCGGGGCGATATCAAAGTCGAAGTCGCCAGTTTTGTTGCTTCCCATCTTCAGCCAGTAATCGAAGCCGGCGCTGAATGTCACCCGCGGTGATATCATCATTCCGGCGTTCAGTTCAAACTGTTTGGAGCGCCAGATACCCAGCACCGGATAGCGGCTCCCGTCGAGCGGGTCGATATTGGCGTTGGCATAGGTGTAAAACTGGTTGTACGGATTGTCATTGGGAAGTTTTCCGTAGGCGAAACCGAAAGTCACAAAGGCGACCCGGTTATGCTCTTTTTTCTTCTTATCCATCTTCTTCAGAAACTGCGCCACCACTTCATCCTCGGTTGTCTGAGCAAATGAAGGCGCTACTGCCGCAATCAAGAAAAGCGCCGCCAGAATCAGAGAGATTCTCTTAAGCATAAGTCCTCCTTAAAGAATAGAGATGTACTCTGTATTTATCGGCTCAGGGAAGATTTTCTTTAAGAGGGGAAAGGCTTGTTTAAGTGGCGCAACCTCTTGAACGATAAGAATTTATCTCTGCATGGGGAATAAAAAAGGCAGGGAACGGCTGTTCCCTGCCTCTGATATACTTAATGCCGGTTACTTTCCGGCAAGCAGTTTCGTTATATTGCTGTAATCCATCGCCGCCATCTGCTTGTACAGATTGTAGCGCTTGACGGCATCTTCCTGGGCGATGCTCAGGAGATGCTCCGCCCGCTCCGGCATACTTGCCAGAAGGGTGCGGAAACGGGTCTCTCCCAAAGCATAGTCGCGGTACTTTATTGACGGCGGCTTGCTGTCCAGCTGCAGCGGATTTTTTCCCTGCGCTATCAGGTCCGGATTGAAGCGGTACAGAATCCAGTGGCCGGAATCGACCGCCTTCTTCTGCTCCTCCAGACCGTGCGCCATATCGATACCGTGCGCGATACAGTGCGAGTAAGCGATGACAATGGAGGGACCCTTGAACTTTTCCGCTTCCACAATCGCTTTGACCGCCTGGTTCTGGCTGGCGCCCATCGCAATCTGGGCGACATATATCGAGCCGTACGCCATCATTATCATCCCCAGGTCTTTCTTCGCAATCGGTTTTCCGGCCGCCGCGAACTTTGCCACGGCCCCCATCGGCGACGATTTCGACATCTGCCCGCCGGTATTGGAATAGACCTCGGTATCAAGCACCAGAATATTGACATCTTTCCCGGCCGCAAGAACATGGTCGAGCCCGCCGAAACCGATATCATACGCCCAGCCGTCACCGCCAAACGCCCAGATTGATTTCTTCACCAGATAATCAGCCAGAGTCAGCAACTTTCGGGCATCCGGCGAATCGAGCGCCGCCAGCTTCTTCTTCAGATTCTCCACTCGCGCCCTTTGTTTCTCCACCCCGGCTTGACTCGACTGGTCGGCCTTGCTGAGCTCTTCGAAATCCTGCGGGAAGAGCTTGGCAGTCAATTCCAGCGCATGCTCCATCATCTTATCGACCGCCAGTCGCATTCCGAAGGCGAACTCCGCATTATCTTCAAAAAGTGAATTGGACCAGGCCGGGCCGCGGCCGTCATCCCGTTTGCAGTACGGGGTCGTCGGCAGATTACCGCCGTAAATTGACGAGCATCCGGTGGCGTTCCCAATCAGCGCCCGGTCGCCAAACAACTGGCTGACCAGTTTGATATAAGGTGTCTCGCCGCAACCGGCGCAGGCTCCCGAAAACTCAAAGAGCGGACGGACCAGCTGGCTTCCTTTCACCGTCTCAACATTGAACAGAGAGGGGTCTGTCTCCGGAATCGAAAGGAAGAACTCCCAGTTCTTCGCTTCCTGCTCCCGAAGCGGCAATTGCGGCGCCATATTAATCGCCTTATGGTCGGTCTTGTTTCCTTGCTCATCTTTGCCGACCACGGGGCAGGCATTGACACAGACTTCGCAACCAGTGCAGTCTTCCGGCGCTACCTGAAGCGAATATTTGTATCCGGCATACTGCTTGGTCATGGCATCGACCGCTTTAAATGTCTCCGGCGCCCCTTTCAGAGCCTCTGCTTTGAATATCTTCATTCTAATCGCGGCATGCGGACAGACTATTGAGCAGATTCCGCACTGAATGCAGATCTTTTCATCCCAGACCGGTATCTCCACGGCAATGTTCCGTTTCTCATACTGGGTCGTGGCTAATGGGAAGGTACCGTCATCCGGCATCGCTGAAACCGGAAGGGTATCTCCCTTGCCGGAGATAATTGTCGCCGTAACATACTGCACAAATTCCGGCGCTTCTCTGGGAACGGCGGGAGGGCGACTCATCTTCGACGTCGCTTTTGACGGATATTTAACTTCGTGAATATTCTCCACTGCGGCATCTATCGAAGCGTAATTCATCTTGACTATCTTTTCCCCCTTATGCCCATAGGTCTTCTTCAGAGCATCTTTGATAGCGTCAACCGCTTCATCGCGCGGGAGAATATTGCTTATCACAAAGAAGGCGGTCTGCATTATGGTGTTGATGCGGGCGCCCAGCCCCAGTTCCTTGGCAATCTTGATAGCATCTATCACATAGAATCTTAATTTCTTGTCGATAATCTGCTGCTGCACTTCCCGCGGCATATTGTCCCAGACCTCTTCCGGTCCGAAGGGACTGGTGAGCAAAAATACTCCCCCCGGAGCCGCCGCCTCCAGCATGTCGTACTTCTCCAGGAAAGTAAAATTATGGCAGGCGACAAAATTGGCTGTCGTTATCAGATAAGGACGGCGAATCGGCTTTTTCCCGAACCGCAGGTGCGATACCGTGACCGCCCCCGCTTTCTTGGAGTCATAGACAAAATATCCCTGGGCGTAATTATCTGTATTCTCGCCGATGATTTTAATTGAATTCTTGTTGGCTCCCACCGTGCCGTCGGCGCCCAGTCCAAAAAACAGTCCGCGGAAAACTTCGTCATTATCGATGACAAATGAATAGTCCACATCCAGACTGGTATGAGTAACATCATCCACAATTCCGACCGTAAAATGGTTCTTGGGATGATTCAATTTCAGATTATCCAGCACCGCTTTCGCCATCGCCGGGTTGAATTCCTTGGAACTCAAACCGTACCGTCCCCCCACCACCAGCGGATGATTTTCAAAAGGGGCGGACTCCGATGCCATCCCTTCGGCAATCGCCGCCTGAACATCGGTATAGAGCGGTTCCCCGACTGCTCCCGGCTCTTTGGTGCGGTCCAGCACCGCTATCCGGCGAACCGTTTTAGGAAGCGCCTTAAGGAAAGCGTCTATCGAGAAAGGACGATACAGCCGAACTTTCAGCAAGCCGACTTTTTCTCCCCGCGCCGTCAGATATTCCACCGTCTCGTGCATAGTCTCGGCGCCGGAACCCATCATGATTACTACCCGGTCGGCATCGGGGGCGCCAATATAGTCAAACAGATGATAACTTCTGCCGACTATCTGGGCGAAACGATTCATTACCTCCTGAACCACCGCCGGAGTTTTCAGATAATATTTATTAACCGTCTCCCGCGCCTGAAAGAAGACATCAGGATTCTGCGAGGAACCTTTCAGCGTGGGATGGTCGGGACTGAGGGAGCGCGCCCGATGCGCCGTCACCGCTTCTTCATCCATAATCGCCCGCATGTCGTCAAAATCAATCTGCTCGACTTTCTGCTCTTCATGCGACGTGCGAAAACCGTCAAAGAAATGCAAAAACGGCACCCGGCTCTCCAGCGAGACGGCGTGCGCTATCAGCGCCAGGTCCATCACTTCCTGCACCGAGCCTGACGCCAGAAGGCCGAAACCGGTTGAGCGCGCCGCCATAACATCGGAATGGTCGCCGAAAATGGAGAGGGCATGGGTCGCCACCGTGCGGGCCGAAACATGAAGAACCGCCGGCGTCATCTCTCCGGCAATCTTGAACATGTTTGGAATCATCAAAAGCAGCCCCTGTGACGCCGTAAACGTTGTAGTCAGGGCTCCCGCCGTCGCCGCCCCATGAACCGAGCCCGAGGCGCCACCTTCCGACTGCATCTCGACCACGATTGGAACCGTCCCCCAGATATTGACATCGCCCTCGGCCGATTTGGCATCGGCAATCTCCCCCATATTGGAGGAAGGGGTAATCGGGTAAATGGCGATTACTTCGCTTAAGGCATGCGCTACATAAGCCGCCGCCGTATTGCCGTCAATCGTCACCATCTTGCGCTTCTTTGACTGCATCGTTTCGGCCGCCTTTTTATCGTTAACGTCGGTTTTATTTAACATAACCATCTATCTCCAGCAAATTGTGCTTCATATCTTCTACTCTAAAGCGTCTTGGGAAGTGTAATATATTTTTGCCCCTGATATTTTCCTTTCTTGTCCTTGTACGAGACCATACATACTTCATCGGCGCCCAGAAATATTATCTGAGCAATCCCTTCATTGGCGTAAATTTTCGCCGGAAGCGGCGTCGTGTTCGATATCTCCAGCGTCGCGTGCCCTTCCCACTCCGGCTCGAACGGGGTTACATTCACAATTATTCCGCAGCGGGCATAAGTTGATTTTCCCAGGCAGATAGTAATCACTTCCCGCGGTATTTTGAAATACTCGACCGACCGGGCCAAAGCGAAAGAGTTGGGCGGCACCAGAATCGAATCAGCTTTCAAATCGACAAATGACTTGGGGGAAAAATTTTTCGGGTCAACAATAGCGGAATTTACATCCGTGAAAATCTTGAACTCGTTGGCGACTCTGATATCATATCCGTAAGACGATAATCCGAAACTGACACCCTTCTTCACCTGCTTGGCGGAGAACGGTTTAATCATGCCATGCTTGAGCGACATCTCCTTGATCCACCGATCCGATTTAACCGACATGTTCTCTCCTTTTCTTTAACAAAATAGTCTAACAATATAACCAGACTTTCCGTCTGAGCCAACTGCTTTTTGGAGAGAACCGACTCCGCTCTTCACGCCAGCTTGTGGCTGTTCTTCAGTTTAATCAGATCGTCAATGGAATACTTGCCGAAAACCTTCAGAAGCTGCGCCTCCGCTTCTTCCAGCACCGTCCGGATTGGACAATCGGCGTATTTTTCACAACAATCACGGTCATCAAGACATTTGATGAGACGATACGGTCCCTGAATCGTCTCTACGACATCTTTCATGGTCACCATAGCGGGGTCTTTCCCCAGAGTGAAACCGCCCTTTACACCCCGGTGCGACCGCACTATTCCGGCTTTGGTCAGATTCTGAAAAATCTTTGCCAGGAACTTCTCCGGAACATCCTGGGCGTGAGCAATCTCCGACAACGGCACAACTCTTTCCCGTTCCTGCTCCGCCAGGAAGACCACTCCCATGATGCCGTATTCTTCCGCTCTCGTGAACTGCATATTACCGCCTTATGGCTTCTGGTTGCGCTAAATCATTAAACCAACCAAAGATGATATTCTCAGTCTCCATTGACAATAATAGACATTTCGGACGATGATGTCAAGGAAATATTGTTACTTTTTTCACAAAATAGCCGCTCTTCTCGCTGTGGAATTGTTTGAAAATCTTAATGATTTGCGCCGTATCAGCATTTTAGTATATTGAGAATCAGATATATTTTTAACGCTTCCCTGAAACCGGCGAGGCGCAAGAAATAGCGGCAAGTACTGGGTTTTATGCCACAATTGAGTCGAAAAGCAACTCTCAGCGCATACTCTTCGGATGCATCCATTTACAGTCTGACACCCCGAGAGGTAATCTCTGTCAGGAGTCGTGATGATGTCGTCGATGCGCTTCGCAAGGCTGAAAAGACAGGCGGCTCAGTTACCGCCCGTGGCGGCGGCACCGGCCTTTCCGGAGGCGCTGTCGGTGACGGCTTCATTCTCGATTTCAGCAATTTCCGCTCGATTTTGGATATTGACCCGGTCGCAAAGACTGTCGCCACCCAGGTTGGAATCATCTATGATGAGTTGAATCTGGCGCTCAGAAAACATCACCTCTTTTTTCCCCCCGACCCATCATCGGGTGATTCTTGCCAGATAGGGGGGATGCTTGCCAACAACTCCTCAGGACCCCGCTCGGTCAAATATGGTTTGACCTCCGATTTTGTGGAGGAGATGGACGTCATCCTGTCTGACGGCAGAGATGTTACTCTCCGCCCGATGCGATTAAATACACCGGAATTGTCGGCATTTCTTGCCGTCCATACCGAATTCAAGGCGGTTCTGGAGCTGCTCCGAAAAAATAGCGCGCTTATTAAAAGCCGCTGGCCTCGTCTCAAGAAAAACTCTTCCGGATACAATCTTCTTCAGGTCGTCCGCGACTTGGATAACGGAGTCTTCAATATACCGGCCCTGCTGGTCGGCAGTGAAGGGACACTCGCCCTCTTTACCTCCTGTAAACTGCGGCTTCGTAGTATTCCGGCGCAGCGGCTTACTGCCCGGCTCTATTTCCGTTCGCTGTTTGATGCCGGCAGCGCCGTGGAGCCGATCTTGGCTCTTGCCCCCTCCGGTCTGGAGATTGTTGACGGCTCCACCCTGGACTTGATAGGCCGGGAGAAATTCGGTATCCCGAACTCAGCCGCGGCAATGCTGTTAGTCGAATTTGATGAAAATATGGAATCCTCTCGCCCTTCCTTTGAAGAACTCGCCGACCGCTTGGCTCTCTCTTCACCACCGGAAATCGCCGAAGATTCGGTCTCTACCGCCGCACTCTGGCGCGCCCGCAAAGCGATTGTCCCGACCCTCTATCGTCACCATCCAAAAAAGAGGCCGGTTCCGCTAGTGGAAGATGTTTCTCTTCCGCCGGAACAGATTCCCTCTTTTATCAAATATATCACCGAACTTTTTGATTCGCACCGTCTCACATACGGCGTTTTTGGCCATATTGGTGATGGCAATCTGCATATTCGCCCTCTTTTTGACCTGAACGACAAGAACGATATGGAACTTGCCGTGAGGCTCTATGACCAGATTTATGACCAGGTCATTTCTCTGGGTGGTTCTTCGACAGCAGAGCATGCTGATGGCCGTCTGCGCGCCCCGCTGGTGCGCAAAATCTATGGCGAGGAAATCTACCAGATTTTCGCTCGCATCAAACAACTGCTTGACCCCAAGAATATCCTCTCGCCCGGCGTCATCCTCAGTGACGCTCCCTTTACCGCTTTTATCGATTACGATAAGATTAAGTTGTATTGCGCCGCTTGCGGGAAATGCAACGGCTACTGTCCGGCGTATGACTATTTCCGCCGTGAAGATTTCTCCCCGCGGGGATGGCTCCGGATGATTAATCAATCGGGCGAAGAGCGCCGTAATCTCTCGCAATACCTTCAATACTGCCTTAACTGCAAGAACTGCGCTACTGTCTGTCCCGCCGGAGTCGATATCTCCGCCGAAATCATCAAGTTCCGCGCTATCAAGCCGTCATTTATCTCCAAAGCAGCCGTCGGTTTCACCGACACCGAACCGCTTTTCAATCTTTCGCTCAAACTGGGGAAAGTGGCCCAGCCGTTGCTCGGTACTCCAACCGGGAAGAAACTAACGGCGATACTGGGAGGCAGAAAATTTGGATTCGACTCCTCCGTCAAGTTCCCGTCTCTGGCAAAAAGAACCTTGCGGCAGCGACATCCGGAGCGGATTTCTGATGACGGCGAGGTCGCCCTCTTTCATGGCTGCGCCGATAATCTTCTCGCCTCAAAAGTGGGCGACGCCATCTTCACAGTTTTCGACCGCCTTGGCGTCAATGTCTCTCTCCCGCCTCAAAAATGCTGCGGCTTGCCCCAAGAAGTTTATGGTCATCGCGCCAGTCTCATCGAGAAAGCGAAATACAATCTTGATAGATTGGAGCCATTCAAGGCGGTCATTACCGGATGCGCCTCCTGCCTGCTGAAACTGAAAGAGTACCCTCAT
>JBFMEF010000126.1 GCA_040753495.1 Candidatus Zixiibacteriota bacterium | reverse complement strand
ATGCACACAGGCTCCGCTTTCGAAACAGGAGCTTGCTGTCGGTGACAGCACACAACTTGAGATAATATTTTCCACGGGACATTATACCAAACGTCAGTCGAAGAGACCGACCATCAGCACCAATGAGGGTCCGGAACTCAAGAGCGTTCAGATATTATGCGACGTTGTGACCAATCCCGATTCTACCTATCCGATAATCATTAAGCCGTATAAGTTCGATATCTCTCAGTTTGGAGAAAAAGAGCGCAGCTCAATGGATTTTACTATTCAGAATGTCTCCGACCTTGACCTGGAGCTTGCCTTAATTGATATGCCGGCGAATATGTTCAAGGTAACCTTGCCTAAGAAGATTAAAGCGGGCGAGACAGCCAAAGGGAAATTTGCGCTACAGAAAGAATATATCCCGAAGGAATTCGAGAAATCGATTACAATCGAACTTAATGATAATGCTAAGACTCGATTCACGGTTCCGGTCAAACGGACTATCCGGATTCCGGGAGCCCCGCAGACATCGACTACTCCCCCCGGAAAGACAGCCGGACAGGGGCATTAAGAGTCTCCCCTAAATTGCCAAAAACCCGGATTCAATAGAATCCGGGTTTTTTTATTTCGATAATATTACAGACGGAATTAATAGATTTCCAGATTCTGCTCTTTAATTTTGGCGTCCCAATCGCTGTCGAAGAGTTCTCCCGGCGCGGTCGAATGCACCAACTTGTAATCGCCATAACCGGTGGCATCCTCAAAGATAAAAAGCGCCCCGCCTCGAATGGAATGATAGTACCATCTTTCCCAGGGATGGCTATACGCCGGCGCTACTATTTCCTCGCGATCGTCCCACTGTCCGTACTGCATTAGAACCCTGCCCCGGTCGGTTCGCCATCCATCCAACCCTTCCGGTCGCAGAGAGAAATTCTGATTGGCGTAATTAAATCTCCGCAGGGCATCGTCAAGATACTCGTTCTGTTCCGTGCCGGGCGTGGGGTCCTTATCCTTGAAATACTGATTGATATAACGCACCTTCCCGGAGTCATTAAGGCCATTAAAAACCGCCAGTTCCTGGGCCGAGAAGAGATACCGCACCAGATTGGATTTCATCTCCAGTGAAGCCGTGTCCAGTGGGGATTTCATGGTGTACTTGACAGCTTCCGGCAAAACGCCGCTTTGGGGAAAAATCATGAAGCGGCTGTAAGCCGTAGCCACCCCGTTAGTGGATGGGTCAGTAGCCGTCAGGCTTAAAAGATAACGACCGGCAGGCCAGTTTTCGATGCTCAGGGCATTGGCGATTACTGAGGTTGCCCCCGGTTTTTCTTTAATGATTTCTCCAAAATCCTGCATCAAGGAACCGTCAGAGCGAAAGGCCCGATAAGAAATTTTAAAGGTCTGCTCGGACAGTGTATCATAGGCGAGGTTGTACAGCTCCGCATAGACAAAAATAACGCTATCGTCTTCAGAGTAGATTCCCATCGGATTGGGAATAATCTCATAGCCGTTTTTGACCAGGCGGTTGTTGTATCTTCCGACAGAATCATCAACCGTTTCGATGCGTGACGCCAGCTCCAGACTGCTCAAAGACAGGCGGTCATAGATAACCGAGGGAATCTCGATGCGGTCATAGAGGAAAGCGCCTTCCCTCTTGCTGGAGACATCAATTACAGATAGTTTTCCCCTGTAAACCCCGGCCGGCAGCATCATGCTCAATTTGTTAAAGAGTCTGATGTTTTCCCTTCCGGCATCAACGGAATCGAGAGCTCGGGAATAGAAATAGGTGCTGACCGAATCGACCGCGGTTCCGAGCGTATCGGTAATCACTACTTCCGCAAAAACCGCCGCGCGCAGGTCTGAGGAACCGCTGTCGTACGGCAGGAAGGTGAACTGATTTCTGCCGGCAGAAAAGGGGAACTCAATATAAATCTCCGGTCCGGTTTCCGGAGAGCCAAACAGGTATATTCCAGCCTGAATCGATAACCGGCCGCCTTCGGCAGACTGCCCCCAAAGAGGCGCCGCCACGCAGGCGCAGGACAGCACAATCAGTAAAATGGAAAATCGTTTCATTTATAAAAAGTCCTCCCTGAACTAACGATATATACCATCATATGGATACTGCAGGCGATAATCACCGTCGCCCCAATCGTCCACAAAGAGAAATCGCCTGACACGGTCGGTCTGGAAATAGTGCCAGATCTGATAGGCTTTCCGGTCCAGTTCGAAGGGAAAATCTTCAATCTGGTCGGGTTCGCCGTAAGTGATATAGATTCTGCCCCGGTCGGTAAGCCAGCCCTCCTTTCTCATGATGGAGAAATACCGGTTGGCAAATTCGATCTTTCGATAATATTCCCGCTTGATTTCGTTCTCTCTGGTTCCCGGGGTAGGGTCGCGGGAATACCAGAACTCGTTCCAGAGTTTGAGTTTTTCTTCCGAATTCGGGGCATTTTTAAACGCCTTCATTTCCGCGTCACTGGCGATATATTTCAACTGGGTAACCGCCTTATCAAAGTCGTGACGGACCAGGGCGTCCGGCGACCAGTGCAGATTGAAGGATTCTCTGACATTGTCTATAATCCGCCCCCGCCGTCCTCTGAGGACTATGTCCAGAGAATATTGCCCCGCCTTCAATCCAGAGAGAGTAATTTTCCGTATCTGCCTGATAATATCGCTATCGAACCGCGAGGTCAAAGTGTCACGGTAAACGGTATTCAGTTTGTAATCCAGAACCTGGGTTTCGATGAAAACATCTTCCCTTTCATCGGTTCCCTGGTATAATTCCTGGTAATATAAGACCGCCGCCGCGGAATCGCCGCCGAAATCACGACCGACGGCCGGAATCATGGTTTTGTCCCCTTTGAGAAAAAGTGAGTCATGAAAAACGGTGTCAACCAGAGAGACAAATTCGACCCCGGAGATCTGGGGCGTTTTCCGGTCATACTTATTCAGGTCGAGCTTGAAATTCTTCCGGCTTGATTGCTGCGAATTCTGGTCGGTGAGAACGCACTCCACTTTGTATTTTCCCGACGGCAAATCCAGATTAATCTGGCTTACCTGAAAATCTCGCTCGGAAATCGTTTTCTCGTAAGAAGCGGCTGCAAAGCTGCGGGTCCGACTCTGAGCGGTGACCTGACGATTATCATTGTCGCTGACTGTAACATTTATTTCAAAATTCGCCTGATAGCTATTGTCCTTCTTGACGAACAAGAGATTCTTGTTAAATATGCGGTAATAAATTTCCAGACGAATCATCCCCTCCGTTTCAGAGCGAAACTGGGCATAATCGACCTGGATATCGGGCTTGGAGATAGCGTTGTGGTCGGGGAAAACTGCCTGGGCTGTTACCCCTGCAGATGCCAGGAAGAGGAGGATAAAAACTGTCCACCAATGGAAAAGACAATATAATTTACTTAACATATTCACCTATATGAATATACGTCTGACAATCTATGGCGATGCAGGGAAAATGGCAACTGTAATCTGGGTTACTCGTAACGCAATGACTCTATTGGGTCTACACTTGCCGCACGATATGCGGGATACATACCGGCGACCAGTCCGACTGAGACCGCAACTACGAAGCCGAGAGTCACATAAAGGGGGGAAACGCCAAACGGGAGTGGTGAGGCGGCGCCTATCAGCAGGGCCGTCAATAAACCTGCCATTATGCCCAGGATTCCCCCGGAACCGGAAAGGGTCATAGCCTCAATCAGGAACTGCCAGAGGATATTGCGGCGGCGGGCGCCAATCGCTTTTCTAACGCCGATTTCACGGGTGCGCTCGGTCACCGATACCAGCATGATATTCATAACGCCAACCCCACCTACCATCAGTCCCACTGATGATATGACGATCATGGCTATATAGATATACTTAGTGATATTTCCCACCATTTCCCTCAGGTTTTCCTGCCCGAAAATCGCAAAATCATTGTCTTTGTCATATGGCACCTTACGCAGCTTCCTTAAAGCCACAGTGATTTCTTCCCGCGCCTTATCAATCTTATCTAATGATTTGGCGCTGACGGCAAGGGTCAGCTCTTCATCCCAGGGGTAATGCTTCATGAGTGTCTCCAGCGGAATCGCTACCTTATTATTCTCCCCGTCATCGAACATCGATTCCTTCTTCTCAAAGATACCTATTACCGTGAAACGGTCATTATTCACCCTTATCTGCTCCCCCAACGGGTCCTGGTCGGGAAATAACGCTTCCTTAATATCGGAACCGATCACGCAGACAGCCGCTCTGGTCTCATTGTCCAGCTGGCTAATGAATCTTCCGGCAGTGAGCGGAGTAACCCGCACTTTCGTGTATTCGGGGAGCACCCCCACGACAGCCGGACGGTTTGCCTTACGCCCTTTATATTTTATGACATTTCCTGATGGCGCCCAATAGTGGTTCTCCGGCGAAACCGCCGCCACTGAAGGACAGTTCTGCTCAATCGCCATCGCCTCTTCTATTGTTATCCCTTTGCGATTCCGCTCTTCATCAGTCAAGTCATCGTAATCCACTTCTGGCGGGTACTTGGAGACAAAGAGAATATTGCTGCCCAGTTCATCAATTGAGCCCTGAACGGCATTATCCAGCCCCTTAATAAGGGACGACATGGCAATCACCGACCAGACCCCTATCAATACGCCCAGGATGGTCAGAGAGGAGCGGAATTTGTTGGAGAGTAGCGAATGCAGCGCCAGCGAAATTCCTTCTTTCATCTCCACTATGGTCATCGCTTCCCTCTCATTCGTAACTCAGCGCCTTGACCGGCTGTAAGCGCGCCGCTTTCATTGCCGGATAGATTCCAAAAAACAGACCGGTTCCGGTCGATATAACAAGACCGATGGCGATAGCAAAAAGGGACGGCGTCATATTCATGTTTATCAGATTTATCAAAATATCCCCCAGCACCACGCCTATGGTTATGCCAATGATTCCGCCGGCGAGGGAAAGAACCAGGGACTCGAAGAGAAATTGCAGAAGAATATTTTTCTGCTTCGCCCCAATTGATTTGCGAATGCCTATCTCCCGCGTTCTCTCGGTCACAGACACCATCATAATATTCATTATGATTATGCCGCCAACAATCAGCGCTATGGAGGATATTGCCACCAATCCGAAGCGGATATACTTGGTAACATCATTCAGCGCCGCCATGACGGCATCAGCGGTAACCATCCCAAAATCATCGTCCTTGTTGTAGGGAACATGCCGTATGGAGCGAAGCACCACCCGGGCTTCATCCATCGCTTCCGGAAGCTTCTCCACAGAAACCGCCTTGACAAATATATCCAGATTATTTCCTTGTTCCCCCAGGTCTTTAACGAAAGCGTGATACGGCACAAAAACGAAACGGTCATGGTCTTCGCCGAAGGCGGAGCCCCGTTTCTTGGCAATCCCTATTATGTCGTATTTTACGTTATTGATTTTCATGGACTTTCCAATCGGGTCGGTCCCCGGGAACAACTCTTCCGCGATGGTGGCTCCAATGAATGCCAGGCGGCTTCCGGTCCGGTCCTCTTCATAAGTGAAATGCCGCCCCTGTCCCAGTTCGATATCGACAATTTCCAGTATATTGGCAGTCGCCCCTCCAATTACAACATTTCGCAACCTGTGACGCTCCCGCCTGACCTCGGCTATTGTGTAAGTCCGCGCCGCCACTTTTTCGCAGGAGCGGCAGCCGGCTTCAATCTCATCCATATACCGGTACTCCAGCGGTTTCCGCTTCAAGGCTTCAAAGAAGGCATCTTCATTCATGATAATGCCGAAGCGGGTAACTATGAAGGTCGAGGGACCCAGGCTTTCCAGTTCCGATTTGATTGACTGCGATAATCCTTCCAGCGCTGAGACAATCGTGATAACGGAAGAGACACCGATGACGACTCCCAGGAGAGTCAAAGATGTCCTCAGTTTATTTGCCCTGAGAGCATTGAGGGCCATCTTAAATATTTCCCAGACAATCATAGCTTGGTGCCGTTGGCTACTTTCTGTTCCGCCGTGACCTTTTCGTCACGGTCAATTCTGCCGTCACGGATATGAAGCACCCGGTCGGCATAAGTCGCGATGTCCGGTTCGTGAGTAACAATTATTATGGTATTGCCGGCGTGATGGAGTCTTGAGAAAAGCTGCATAATCTCCATACCGGTCTTGGTGTCGAGGTTTCCGGTCGGTTCATCAGCCAACAACAGGGATGGTTCATTTACCAACGCCCGGGCAATCGCCACCCGCTGGCGCTGACCGCCGGAAAGTTCATTGGGCTTGTGCAGCATCCGGTCGGCAAGGTCCACTATGGAAAGCGCCCTGCGCGCTTTTTCCAGGCGCTGCTCTCGGGGAGTGCCATTGTATATTAATGGCAATTCGACATTATGAAGCGCCGTGGCGCGCGGCATCAGATTGAACGTCTGGAAGACAAAGCCAATCTGCCGGTTCCGAATCACCGCCAGTTCGTCATCATCAAGCTGGCTCACCAGTTTGCCATTGAAGTAGTATTCGCCCTGTGTTGGTGTATCCAGACAACCGATGAGATTCATAAGGGTCGATTTGCCCGAACCGGAAGGACCCATTATTGCAACATAATCTCCCTTCTCAATCTTAATCGACACATCCTGGAGGGCGTGGACGATTGCCGCACCCATTTCATAAGTCTTCCAGATATTCCTCGTTTCAATAAGCGCCATTACTTGATCTCTCCCGGGGTGGCTTTTTTCTCGAGCTCTACCAGGTCGCCGTTCTTGATGCTTCTGAGAATCTTAAAAGGTCCGCTTATAACGGTGTCAGTCTCGCTCAACCCGGTGATTATTTCGATATTCTTCTGGTCCGCAATTCCGGTTTCTACCGGAACAAAAACCGCTTTCCCGTCCCGCAGGACAAATACTCCTTTAATATCTTTTGCCTTCTCGTCCTTCTTGGAGTCGGTCGTCGTCAGATGAGTATCGGAGGCGGCATAAACTGCTTCCGTACCAACTACCGGTTCGCTCTTAGCTTCGACCTTGGCGGAATCAAGAATGTCCGGGGGGCGCATAACAATAGCGCCGTACGGCACCGATAAGACCTTTTCCCGTTTATTGGTCAGAATGTCTACCGAAGCCGACATACCGGGCCTGATATTCTCCTGGCTTCCCTTGAAGAGAACTTTCACTTTGAAATTGGTTGACTGGTCGGCGCCCATATTGCTCTTCACGGCGGTGTTGCCGATTTCGGTCACTTCACCCTCAAACACCGAATCCGGGAAGGCATCGATTTCGATATGCGCCAGCTGTTTGTTCTGTATCTTGGTTATCTCGGTTTCATCAACATCCACTTCCGCCTCAAAGGCGTCCAGATTGGAGATAATCATGAGCGTCTTTCCCTGCGTGAAAGCGGTCTGCGCCTGCGCTATCTCGCCCACCTCGACATCAAGGAAGGTGACTACGCCATCCATCGGGGCGCGGATTTCCGTCTTGCGAAGATTATCCACGGCTTTCTCAAAAAGGGCATTACCCTGTTTTGCCTGACTTGACATCGCTTCATAATTATACTTGTTATTCAGGTAGGCATATTCAGCGTTCTTATAAGCGGTTTCAGAGGTCAACTTCCGCTCATAGAGTTGCTTCTGCCTCTCATATTCTTCTTCCGCCTGCAAATAATTGGCGTGGGCGGCTTCTTTACGGGCGTTTATCTCCTCCAGAGAGTGTCGAAACTGCTCAACATCCTTCTGAAGCTGCACCGTGTCAAGTTGAATCAATAACTGCCCACGATTGACCCGGTCCCCTTCTTTAACCCCAATGCCGATAACCTTGGCATTAACTTCGGCAGTGATATTGACGCGGGTCTTGGGTTGAATCCACCCGGAAGCGGAGACTTCCTCGACCAAATCCTGGCGGCTCACCGGCTCCGCCTGCACTTTGGTTTTGGCTTCCCCACCGCTAAAGAGATTCGCCAGCACGATAATCAGAACGGCCGCCACCGACAGCCAGATTATCAGCTTTTTCTTTTTGGTTTTCATTCCACTAAGTCCTCTTTGATGCTGCCTGGTCACCTTTTGCCCATGGCATTTTCCAACCTGGCGATGGCCAGATTCAGGTCGAATTCCGCCTGAATTTTGCTGTTTTGGGCCGTTATTAAACTTACTTGGGCATCGAGAAGCTCCAAAATGGTAGCAGCTCCCAGATTGTATTTTTCCTGAACCAAAGCCATATCCTCTGTCGCCGCCGATTCATTCTCATCGGCAAGCTTAAGAGCCTCGAATGCTTTGTTCATATCGAGATAAGCCTTCTTGATTTCATTGGCAACCGAATTGCGTTGATAATGATAGGCCACCCGGGCATCGTTAAGTGATGCCTTGGCGCTCGCCATTGCCGCCTTGCGGCTGAAATTGTCGAAGATTGTAAAGTCCAGCGAAGTACTAATGGTCCAGCGGGCATCGTCATCACTGAAGTCATTTACCATCCCCCAGTATTCGTTAGTCCAACCCCGCGAGACCCGGACCGAAACCGATGGAGCATAGCGTCCCCAAATTGATTTCACTCCATAGCGGGCGGCGCTCAGTTTGCTCTCGGTTGACAGGAGTCCCGGGTGATTGGACAATCCGAATTTCAACGCTTCGTTTTCAGAGCCGGAATAGTCACGTTTGGGCGTTTCGCGCGAAAACTCGATATCGGAGTTGACGTCGATTCCAATCAGGTAAGCAAGATTAGCGCGATTAATGGAGACGGCATTCTCGGCTTCTAAGAGCGATAACTTGTCATTTCCGTACTGCACTTTGGCTTTAAGAACGTCCGACTTCGAAGCCGAGCCGACATCAAACTTCGACTGCGCCAGTTTCAACTGTTCTTCTCCCCGCTTGACCGCCTCTTCCCTGATTTCCTTGGTTCTTTCGGAGGCAAGATAAGAATAATAGGTGGTCTTTACGGTCAGAATTAAATTCTGCTCGGTCTGCTCGGAAAGATATTTGTAGTAGCTTTTGTCGGCGCGGGCACCGAGGTAATTGAATATATTCTGGCCGCCGTCAAAAACGGTCAGACCGGCAGAGAGGCCAAGGTCATAATTCTTGGTAATACCGCTGGTCTGATACAACTGGTCTTGAATCACCCTGACGCCGGGTTCGGAATTGATTTGCGTGACAGAACCGCCGGCCGAGATATTGGGAAGAAAAGCCCCGAATGACTGCCACAGGACGCCATCGGCTCTTTTAACCTGACCACGGGCGCGAACTACATCGGGATGATTCTTCAGCGCTTCCGTTATACAATCATCCAGGGACAAAACTCGCGCCTCAGAAAATTCGGGCGCCATCATAAAGAGAAAAAGTGTCGCAAGAAATAAGATTCGTTTGAATATCATCATTCCATCTCCTATCTGATTCTTTATACCACTTTAATAAGTAATTGAGCCGCCGGCTAACAGGTTTACGAAAGCCACCAGCAAAATGAAAACTATCCATACCGGAAATAATACGTAAGCGAATTTCTTCGGTTTCATAAGATAGACCGCGCCCAAACCGATACAGGTTACGATGATTCGCCAGACCGTGAAGAGGTCAATCTGCCTCAGGAAATAATGGAGGAAAGAGCCGTCATCAAACGGCTTCAACAAGCCCAGTCCGGTATATACATACATCGAGTTTTTCGATAACATCAATAGACCCCGAGCAGTATCTCCAAGCGCTCCAATTACGGCAGAATAAACAACCACATTCAAGATTATCCAGAAATTTGCCTTTCCGCCAAAAAGAAAATTCCCGGCAATCAGTCCCAGCAGACCGACTATCACCGATATGACAAGCGGCCAACCAATATAGATTAACGGGTAGTACCATTTGAAACGATTTTCCTGGGCGTCGCGAAAGCTCTTGTCAACCTGACTCTTGACTTCTTCCCACTGCGCGGCCGGCATCTGGTCTTTCCATTTCTCCAAATTGGCCATGACCCTCGGGTAGGAATCTTTGGCGACAATGGGGCTGACCATATATCCGCCGGGTCCAAAGAGGCCGCCCAGAATGGCAATCAACAGAAGAGCGATAATCCAGTCGGTCCGGCCCGTAAGTTTCGGAAACAGAGAGCCCGGGGCGCTGAACAACATAATCAGCCGCTGTATCGGATTCGGTTTCTCCGACAAGGATTGATCAGGCAGTGAGGGGTTCTGATTATCCATATAATTCTCCATATTGTTACGGAGTTTAGAAAATATAGTTGCCTGTTATTTGCTGTGCGTCCGATTTTAATTTCACCGATGCGGTCTTCAATATAATAAATTCCAGCGAAAAAAAAAGCCGGCACGAGCGGTGCCGGCTCCCAAAATCAGCAAACTCTATTTCCGCACCAGAATCGCCTTGATGGAGGGAAATCCTATAGGGTCGTTTTCCACCATCCGATACCAGTTGGTCATTCGGTTATGCTGCGTATGCGCTATCCGACTGGAAATCTGCGAATAACTCGGCATCAATCCTTCAGAAGAGAGCAGAATCAGCGGAAAATTCGTGGTGGAATCATAATTGTCCGGTTCCAAAGATATAAACACGGTGCCGGTTCTTACCGTAGAAGCAACGCTGTCCGCCAAGACTATGCGGGTGACACCGGCGGGAAGATTATTAAGGAAATCCTCCCCGGGTATATCTGGCACCTTGGTGCTCGATGAGTGGGGATTGCTATTGTCGGCCCGATTGAAATCAGTGAAAGGTCCTGTCGTCAATATCCCGCTGGATATAGGATTCAGATACTGGCTTGATTGCGCTTCCAGCCAGCTTGGTTTGGTAATCGAGGCAAAACTGGCGCGCGGTTGCAGGTAAGGGGAAATCACCCAGCCTTTGTAATGCCAACCGGTGCCGGTCAAATTCACAATGTCGTCATATACCAGCGAATCGGGAAGTATCCGCTCAATCAAGTACCCGCGCACCCTGGTCGTATAGGCGATAGAGGTCGGGTAAAAGGTCAAAGGCGGCATCTTAAACACTTTGATTTCAGTGACCACCACGTTGCTGTTATTTATGTGGGTGATGGTATCAGTATATGTGATGGTATCAGTAGTGAGATTCACGGGGTACAGAATCGAGTCGTATTTCAAAGTAATTTGGACAAAAGTATCGAGATAGAAGGGATACGGCAGGGTATAACTGTTGTTGGTGTCAAGCCGTTCATTGGTCAGCCAGATGAAATTGCGTATCTCCTGCAGGGAATCGAGATTTACAGTGTCAATACTGATAATCTGCGGCGGATTGGAGTTGTCCCAGGTGGTATCAATGTTGAAGGACAAACGAACGCCGGCGCCAAGAGTGAGCGCCGCGTTAGTCGTATCATTGATGAAAACTGAATCGTAATTGTAAAATCCGAACCAAAGGCCGCTGGCTTCATTGCTGTTGGGATTGCCATCAGTAGGCGTTTGAATGAAATACCCGGCCTGAAGCAGCCAGAGGTCAATGGGAAAGACCAGCTTCATCGGGCGCAGTCTCGGCTCCACCACCAGGTCTTTCAGCATCACAGGGCCCATGGAATCAGGCTGAGGGTCAGGGAAACGCTCTATCGAAACACAGAGATATTTATAATTGAGAATATCAAAATCAGTGGTCCAGACCGAGTCAATCCGATTACCGGCAGTGTCTGAGAACCGATACAGGCGGCTGTCCCAGTTAAACTTTCCCAGAGAGACACTGTTGTCATCCTCGTCTACCGCCCAGAGTTCATAAATCATCCCTGGGGGGGGAGTTGGCAGACGGGAGGGTGTCAGGAAAATGTCGGTCGATGACGCCGGAGCAATAATATCATCGGGCTGCGCGCAGCCACTGATGATAGCCAGAATCAGGGCGGATAAGGCAAAGAACAACAAGCGATTACGGCGCCTGTACATAAATCAATTTCCTCCTCAAAAAGCTATTTAAAACCACAATAAGCGATTATACCTCAAAGAATTCCGGCTGTCAAGCCCATTTTGCAAAAAATCCTGCCGCTCTCCTTTGAGCCACGCCAGCCTCTGCTTAATCTAAAGTACAGACGGACAAGGTCGATAATTAGATTAAATGATTTCTCATTTAGCCCTGGAGTGAACCTTGAAAATATGTCCAAACTGCAAGGCGCAAAATATGTTTGATGGAGCGCAATTCTGCAAAGATTGCGGCTATTCCCTTACCGACGAGAACGCCAATACCCAGCGACAGGATAACGTCGCTACGGAAAGCGAAGTTGACTTCGTTGTAACCGAATCAGGCCATACTTCAGCGCCGGAGTTGATCGGGCTTGACCGGAAAAAAGACCACAAATCTGATGAAGAAGAGTTTGAAATTAAGTCAACAGCCAGTCTGTTGGATGATGAAGCGGTTACCCCAGGTGCCGCCACCGCCCCATTCAAAGGCGAAAACGACCTGATTGGCGAATCGGCTCCCCCTATTCCCCCTGTAGTTGCAGCCACTGACGAGTCAAAGAAACCGGCTGAGACCGCAGAGCAGTCGAAAGATAAGGAAAAGAAAGATTTCAAAAAACTGTCGCAAGAAGAGTTGGAAGCTGTCAATCGTAACCTGTACGGACCGCATGTTCCGGCGGGAAAACAGGCGAAACCAACCTCCGAAAGAGGGGAACTTTCCGAAAAACTTCGCAAGAATATTGATGAATTGAGCGACAGGCAGAAATCCAACGAAGGTGGCATAAAGGCGATTGACGACCCGGCTCAAAACGGCGCCGTTCTGAAAACACACAAGGTGCGCGGAGTGGCGTTTTATCGCAAGAATTTCATTCAGATTGTGGGGAACCCCTATCTGCATAACGGGGACGAGTTGACCGTTAACGAGAAAACCTATATTCTCAGAGAAAAGAAGATAAGCCGTAATATGGCGATTGGCATTTTCACGGGGATTTTGGCTGTCGTACTTGTTATTGTCGGGCTGCAGCTGATAAATCCGACCATATCCGGGGAAGGTGAAATTGTCGGCATGCTGTTGGATGAAAATCGCCAACCGGTGCTGGAGAAGGCGCGGATTTCTATACCAAGCCTCAATAAGACCACCACGACCAACGCCCAGGGATTTTTCCGGTTTGACCTGGTCCCAACTGGGACTTATGAAATCGTTTACGAACTGGGCGACCGCTACACCGGCAAAGGGAACGCCACAGTCACCGGCGGGCAGACCACGCTCATGACGTTCGGCTTCAGCGAGGGTCGTCAGGTTGCATCCTCATCTCGCACCGAAACGACCGCCCGCAGCGCTCAACAGCAAAACAGCGCTTCACAGCCCCCTACCCGGGCGACGCAGCAGGCGACATCCAGCGCCAGCAATAAGAACCAGCCTTCCTATGGCAGCATCAAGCTGGCGGCTAATGTCACCGATGCGCGGCTTTCAGTCGATGACAAAATTTTGGGCTCCGGTAATGTGATTTACGGTCGTATTCCGGTCGGACGTCACCGCGTTAAAGTCGAGCGGCAGGGATATGCCGAGTACTCCACAGTGGTCGATATCGATTCAGACCAGATTGTCACGGTTACGGCAAATCTTACTCCGCAATCTCGAGCTGCCGAGACCGGTACCGCCGACAGCCATATGAGCAAGGGAAATACCGCTTTCGCCGAGAAGAACTATGCCAAGGCAATCGCCGAGTATTCCAAGGCGCTCGAAATATCCCCGAATCTGAAAGAGGCTTATGCCAAGCGGGCGGAAGCCTATGGCAAGAACGGCAATTCCGAAGCGGCTGCCGATGATTATATAAGGCTGGGCGAAATCTATCGGGTCGCCAAAAATAATGTCAAAGCAATTAACGCCTTTACCTCGGCACTGGCATACCAGCCGAAAGACAAAATCGCCCTGGTGGGCCGCGGCGGAGCGAGACTGGACAACGGCGACTATCGTCCGGCTCTCATAGACTATGAGGAAGCCCTCAAGATTGACAACCAGTTCTATCCGGCGCTGCTTGGAGGAGGCATGGCGCATTTCCGTCTGGGCAACAACAAACAGGCGGACAAATATTTCAAGAATGCTTATAAACTCAACCAGAGTGACCCCTATCTGTTTCAGAACATGATGCTTAACTACCTGGCTCTTGATGATATCAAAAATATCAGAAAGATTTATGCCGAATACAAAACAGTGGCATCCCCGTCCGAACTGGCGGAATTTAAAACGTCCAGCCGTTATGAGCCTGTCATGAGACTGATTAAAGAGGAAGACAGGTAGGGATGTCCTATAAGCTGAACTGCTGGGAGTTTCGCAACTGCGGGCTGGAGCCGGGAGGAATCCTGGCAAAGATACACGGGGAATGCCCCGTGCCGCGAGAGATGAAAAAAGACGGGGTAAATGGCGGTATCGGCGCCGGAAGAAGTTGCTGGGCAGTTGTCAATTCCTGCCATGCCGTCAATCGCATCGCCGGCCGCAATCGCCGGCGTTCCTGCCTCGAATGCGAATTCTATCGACGGGTAGTCTGCGAGGAAGACTTGCAGTCAACGCTTTGTGAGGAAGACTTTCTGACCTCCCAGAAAATTCATATTTAGCGACCATAGACCAGGCGCAAAATCCCAGGCGGGGGCATATGCACCCCGCTTTTTTCTTGATTTTCTTTCCATTATGGTACTGATTTCTTATAATAGTATGAAAAGAGCAATTGAGTGAAATCTAAGACCCTTTATATTCCTGAGGTAAAAATGAAGTCATTTGCAGCGTTTGCCGCAGTTTTGTTCTTAAGTTTCGGCTTATCTGTCGCAGAGGAAGCAGAACCGCAGAATTTCTTCCCGCGTCCTTATATTCCGCGGATTGAAACCTTTGTCAAGATTGGTAGCGTCAGCTCCCCTTTTATCAATCGCTCTACTGGCGAACTGCTTTTTAGAAGTTCCATGAGCGGCGCCCCGCAGCTGTACCGTTTGACCAATGACGGTTGGCCCTATCAGTTGACTCTGCTCAACGACGGTATCGACTGGTATAGCGTTTCCAATAATGGTCGTCTGGCAATAATCGGGGCATCGGCGGGAGGCTCCGAGCAATCGCAGCTCTATCTTCTGGATACTCACGAGGGAAAACTGAAAAAGTTGACCGACCAGAAGGATGTTCAGCATGGCTCCGTAATCTGGATGCCCGACGATCGCGGTTTCTATTTCCGCTCTAACGAAGAAAGCAGGAAAGACTTCAAACTTTACTCTTATGATCTGGCGACCGCGCAAAGCCGCAAGATTTTCGATGAGAACGGCTCCAATTATATTTACGACATTTCTCCCGATGGGCGATACCTGGCGGTAATTCGGTTCCATTCCAACTATAACACCGACCTGCTTCTGCTGGACTTAAATTCCGGAAAAGCGGAACTGATGACACCGCATGAGGGCGATATCATTTTTGACGAGCCGACAATAATGCCCGGAAATAAATTCATCTACCTGCTTTCAAACGGCAACTCCGAAGGAATTCCAAAGCGCGCCCGTCTGGAAGTCGCCACCAAAAAGTTAGAATTTCTCGACCCGGATGAGCGCTGGACGATTGACGGTCTTTCGTTCTCTCCCGACCACTCCCTGATGGTATGGCTGGTTAATAAAGAGGGATTATCGGAAGTGAGAATCTGGGATTTTAACCGCAACCGTCTGTTGCCCTCGCCTCCTATCTATGGCGTGGTGAGCTCCACCTTCATCACCGATGAGGCGAGGCTATATTTTGCCTACACCAGCGCCGTCAAGACCCAGGATATCTGGCGCTGGGATTGCGGCAGCGGCGAGCTGCGGAAGATGACCCATTCCATCTATGCCGGAATTGACCCGTCTCTATTCGTGGAGCCACAATTGATTAAATACAAGTCCTTTGACGGTCTGGAAGTGCCGGCGTTTCTGTACCTCCCCCCTGATTTTGAAGGAAAGCCGATTCCTTTTATCATTCATGCCCATGGAGGACCGGAGAGCCAATTCCGCCCTTATTTCCAGAGGAATTTTCAGTATCTGCTGCTTAACGGCTACGGTATTCTTGCGCCTAATATTCGGGGCTCATCAGGATACGGCAAAGATTACCTGAATTTGGATAATTACAAGAAGCGCTTAAATTCGATTAAAGATATTAAAGCGGCGGCGGACTTCCTCATTTCGAATAATTATTCTACGAAAGGTCTGATAGGCATTAAGGGCGGAAGCTATGGCGGATATGTAGTCCTGGCGGCGATTACAGAATATCCTGACCTGTTCGGCGCCGCCGTTGACGAAGTTGGTATCGCCAATTTCCGGACTTTTCTGACAAACACCAAGGATTATCGCCGGCATCTCCGTGAAGCGGAGTACGGACCGATGGAGGACACCGCTTTTCTGGAGTCGATTTCGCCGATTCATAAAGCGCATCTTATCAAGACGCCGCTCCTGGTGGTCCACGGCGAAAACGACCCTCGCGTCCCGGTGGGTGAGGCGCGCCAGATATTGAAAGCGGTTGCCGAAAACGGCGGAGTCGTCGATTCCCTCATATTTCCCGATGAAGGGCATGGAGTCAGCAAGGTCGCAAACAGTCTGGTTTTATATAGAAAAATGGTCGATTTCTTTGATAGATATCTGAAGAAAGAGAATTGAGCCAGGGCGAATTCTATTCGCCGATTATCTTGATTATTACCCGTTTCTTTCTCTGACCGTCAAATTCGGCATAGTAGACCTGTTGCCATGGCCCCAGGTCGAGACGTCCTTCCGTCACCGGCAGCAGCACTTGATGACCAACCAGAAGATTTTTAAGATGAGCATCCCCGTTGTCTTCGCCGGTGCGATGATGCCGATAATCCCGACCGCTGGGGGCAATCTTCTCCAGCCATTCATCGATATCGGCAATCAACCCGCTTTCGGCATCGTTTACGTATACTCCGGCGGTTATATGCATAGCGGAAACCAGCGCCATCCCTTCGGATATCCCGCTCTTCTTCAGCGCCGAGGCGACTTTATCGGTGATATTCAGATATTCCCGTCTGCGCGATGTATTAAAGACCAGATATTCGGTGTAACTCTTCATTGGTCATTACGGGTAATCCAGTAATTGACGGAGTATTTATCCTGAAGTTCCCGTCCGACTTCACCGGCCCTGGCGGAGGACTCATAACCGCCGATGCGCACCCGAAAGTAATTTATGCCGTCAATGATGACGGCGGTAACGTATGCCTCATATCCTCTCTGACGGTACTTCTCGGCAAGCGCATTGGCGTAAGCCATATCGGTGGCGGCGGCAACCTGAATCGTATAAGGTCCCCCGGCCGGTATTTCTGGATTCGGCATCGGTTTCGGTATCGGCTCGGCGCCGCTCTCGGAGGGTATCATATTTGGCGTCTTGGCATATTCTGCCGCTGTTCCTGGCTGCCCGCCGCTGACGGTATCTTTCCCCCTTATGCTGTCGGGGACAGTCACCTGCGACTCGGCTTCGAGAACCTCTTTTTCTATCTCTGCCACTTTTTCCTTGTCTTTGCTACAGCCGCCAAGAAGAAAAGATAGCGTTATAAATATGATTGCAGTTCTTCCGCATTTCATTTTGATTTAACCTCCATTTTGGGCAATAAAGGCTCTCTCATTTGGAATTGTCAAGTTAAAATAAAGGCATCGGAAATTCTTTGACAAAATCGTTGAATTTATAAGAGGCACCTTGTAGAATACCGCAAACAAACAAAGGACGAATATGCAATACTACACAGATATTTTAGAAGTCATTGGAAACACCCCACTGGTAAAAATTAGCAATGGTTGTCGTGAAGGCGGACCACTGCTTCTGGCGAAACTGGAATTCACCAATCCCGGTGGGTCAGTAAAAGACCGTATGGCATCTTTTATACTCCGCAAAGCGATGGATGAGGGTCGTCTCAAGAAAGGCGATACGGTTATTGACAACACTTCAGGAAATACCGGCGTGGCGGTGGCAATGACCGCCGCCGTGCTCGGACTGAAGTCAATTCTGACGGTGCCGGACAAGACCAGCAAAGAGAAGATTGACCTGATAAGGTCATTTGGAGCCGAGGTAATTGTCACTCCGGCCGATGCCGATCATGATGACCCCCGTGGGTGCTACATGATGGCAATCAACCTGGCGAAGGAACATGGATATTTCCATATGAATCAATACCATAACCAGGATAATGTGCAAGCCCATTACCTGACCACCGGTCCGGAAATCTGGAACGCCACCAATGGTCGCATAACCCATTTTGTGGCTGGTATTGGCACCGGCGGGACATTTTCCGGAACGGCTAAGTTCTTGAAAGAGAAAAACAAAGATATTCGTGCCATTGCCGTGGATCCGGTCGGTTCGATTTTCTCCGAATGGATTAGAAAGCGAACGATGAGCAAGCCTGAAGCGTATAAGGTTGAAGGAATTGGTTCGGATACTGTAACTGAAGCTTTGTATCCGGACCTGGTCGATGAAGTGATAGCGGTAAAGGATATAGATGCGTTTGAGACGGCGCGCGAATTGGCAAAGAACGAAGGTATTTCGGCCGGCGGTTCCTCCGGCGCGGCAATCTGGGCAGCCCGAAAGGTCGCCAAGAACCTCGGGGCTGATGAAGTCGTAGTGGTTATGGTTCCTGATTCCGGCATGAGATATCTCAGCAAATGTTTTAATGATTCCTGGATGATGGAGCAGGGATTCCTGAGCAGGTCGGGCGCTGCCGCGAAGGCTGTCTCTACGGGAGAGTAAGACCGATGAATCTAATGCTAATTGCGGCAATATTTTTTATTTCAATATGCCTGACGGCCGCTCCCCTCTTTGCAGAATCGGGTGGGAGGGTACAGGTAGAAAATAATTTCTGGGATTTCGGCTCCGTTCCGGCCGATTTCAAGCTAATCCATTTTTTTAAGATTGGGAATGTAGGCGCCGATAACCTTCGTCTCCAAAAGATAATCTCGAACTGCGATTGCACCTCAGCCCATGTGCTGGATACGCTCATCCTACCGGGAGAAAATACCAGTCTCAAAATTACTTATAACACCCGTGATTTTTATGGGAAGAATGTGAAAAACGTAGTTGTGGAGACCAGCGATTCTTTAAGTCCCATAATTGAATTTGAGTATTCGGCCAATATCGAATATTTTCATAAACTGCACACCATTGAGCCAAAATATCTGACATTCTTGAAAGACCAGGAGAGGCGCGAAATCGCCCTGGTTAATCGCTCCAATATGCCGGTTGATTTTATCATCGAACAGGAACCAGACGAGCTATTCACACTCGACAAAAATTCCGGCACAGTTCCGCCTAATGAAAATAATCCGCTTATTATAAATGTTAGAAATGGGCTTCCGAAGGGAACTTATTACAGCAATTTTGCCGTAACATATTCCACAGAACCACCCCTGCGGCTAAGCGTGCCTGTTAAGATTGTCCGGTATTAGTGAGAAATAGCGAATTTCGGACACGCGATAATAATTTATCCCACATAGAATTACAGCAAAACACCAGAAACAGGATACGAGTCGTGAGGTGTTCGCTCGCTCGGTAATCAGAATAACCAGGGCAGCATTCGCGGCAGTTAAAACAAAAATTAAAATAAATCTTGACAAAGAACCGCCGATTTGGTTCAATATACGTAAGTTACGAGGGTGACTCTCTGCTGTCCCTGGGTAGTTTCCTAGCCCCCTCTACCCAACCAGAGTAGCGCCCTCTTTTTTTTGCCTGTTACAAAAACGAGCCATAGACTGAATTGGTCTATGGCTCAAAAATCGGCGAAGATTCTAAAATTCTGTTTCAGCCTTTGATATTTAAAACGGGAAAAAGACGCGCCACTTTTTTCGAGATACCGATGGCATCGACCGCGGCGACTACGTCATCTATATTTTTATAGGCGAAACCGGCCTCTTCTGCCAGACCTGGTAGATATCCGGTCTTGACCATCACACCGCTTGCCTGCATCTTCTGCTTGACTGCCTCTCCCCTGACGGTTCTCTTTGCTTGCATGCGCGACATTGTCCGTCCGGCGCCGTGCAAGGTTGAACCAAATGATTCCGAATCGGCTTTAGTGGTGCCGCAGAGGAGGGCTGAGCCTGTTTCCATTGAGCCTCCGACGATTACCGGCTGACCAACCGAACGGTATTTGGCGGGGACTTCGGAGCGTCCCGGCCCAAAAGAACGGGTCGCCCCTTTCCGATGAACCAGCAGTTTTTCCCGCTTTCCATCAATCTCATATTCTTCAATCTTGGCGATGTTGTGGGCTACGTCGTAAATAGTCTCAATCCCCAGCGCTTCGTCAGAGATTTCGAAGATGGCGCGAAAAGCTTGTCGCACCCCGGAGACAATAAGCTGTCTGTTGACAAAAGCGGCGTTGGCGGCACAAGCCATCGCCCGGAAATACCTCTGCCCTTCCTCCGAATCGACCGGCGCCGACATCAGCTCTCTGTCCCGGACAGTAAGCCCGTACTTTTTGGCGCATTTGTCAAACACTTCCAGGTAATCTGTGGCGATCTGGTGCCCAAAACCTCGTGAACCGCAGTGAATCGCAATCAGAACCTGATTGTCTCTATCAATCCCGAAAACTTCCGCCAGTTCTTTGTCATAGATATTTGCCCGGGCGGCAATCTCGATTTCGAGGTAATGATTGCCGGAGCCAAGAGTGCCCATCTGGTTAATCCCGCGGGAGATGGCTTTCTCCGAGACCGCCTTGTGATCGGCCTGCTCCAGTTTTCCCCGGTTCTCAATATGCTCAATATCCGTGGGAGTAGCATATCCATGCTCCAGACACCATTCCACCCCCTGCTCCATGACTTTGAAAAAATCGGGACGGCTCAGATTGAGAAATCCGCTGGCGCCCACCCCTGAGGGAATGGTGGCGAAGAGTTTGTTGAGCAATTCTTCCCTTTTGTCCTTTATGTCCTCAAAGCTCAGATTTGTCCGAAGAAGCCGCATCCCGCAGTTAATATCAAAGCCGATTCCCCCGGGAGAAATTATTCCATCTGAAAGAGAGAAAGCGGCAACACCGCCAATGGGGAAACCGTAACCGGAGTGACCATCCGGCATACAGTAAGCGTACCGTTTAATCCCCGGAAGACAGGCGACATTTGTTATCTGGTCGATAACTTTCTCATCGACACTGTCAATCAAAGCCGGGGAAGATAATATCCTCGCCGGCACCCTCATCCCCGGTTTGTAGTCCGGCGGAATCTCCCAGATATGATTTGAAATCTGAAGAAACTTTTCTTTTTTCATAGGTCTAATACCACCTCGCCGCGCCAAATATCGCCAATTCGCGCGACTGACAGTTTGTATAGTGTTACCGCTTTTATATCGATTTTTAGCCGTTGTCGGGATGGGTCAATATTGTCGCCATAGAGTCTTCCCGTGACTTTCCATGTAGGAGTATCCTCGCATTTAATGGCGCAATTCTTAAGAAGAAAATTCTCGGCATCTTTTAGAAAAATTATTTCCGACAGCCAGCGGTAAAAAAGGCTCTCCGGGTCATCACCGGCGATATCGATTTCAAAGCTGCGGTCACCCCGAAGGTCATCCGGTTCAACCATAAGAGCGGTCAGCCCCAGAGCGGCATCAATCAGCATTTCTGTTGGTGATGAACCGCTGGAAACCAGCCCGATATCGGCGCTGGTATGAGAATCGCTATACTGATACGGCATAGCTGCATTCCAAAAAAAACGCCGCTTCAATCAAAGCGGCGCAGAAAAGCATGAACGTTTATCATTCAGCCTTGATAATGCATTCCACCGGGCAGACGGCCACGCAATGGGGACCCCCATCCTGGTCCTCGCATTCATTGCAGGTCTCGGCATTAATTACATAGATGTCCCCTTCCGTGATGGAAGTTGTGGGACATTCCGGCAGGCACAATCCGCAGGCCGTGCATTCATCTGTTATAAACATCGCCATATCTACGCACCTCCAAAATTGATACGATGTCAAATTCCAATCAGCAGGAATATAGTACTTTTTATGGAACTGTAAAGTGAAAAATTGACTAAATCGAGGGCCAGATAAAGTCTACCAATTGGTAGATTTAATAAATCTCTGTCAGTTACTTGAGAAAAATAACCCGCCGCAATTGGCTTTGGGTATCATCGGAGATTTTGAGGAAATAAACCGCGCTGGAGAGCGGTTTCTCGACGCTTTCTTCCAGGTCCAATATCACTTTTTGAGAGCCGGTAACGACAAGATTCCTTCTTAAAAGCTCCTGTCCGAGTAAATTGTACAGACTGACAGTCAGGTTCTTTCTGCTCGAGGTAGAAACCGGAATAGAAAGTACAGAATTAAACGGATTTGGATAAGGTTGTCCTACTTGGAATCTCTGCGGTATCAACGGCTCCCGGTCCCCGGCGTCAAGAGGTTTATCCTGAAGGAACCTCATAAAATATATCAAGGGATAGTAACTTGAATCTGTCCCGATGATTATATAGGAAGCGAACATCGTATCATTGACGGCGGCGGCATTAAACTCGGCAGTTAAGTTTCCGGTCCCTCCGGCCGGCAACCATAATCTATTCGGAGATACTGTAACATCCGGGGACGATGAATAGATTTCGACTTCAATATCAACAATGGCTCTGCTTTCAACCGCGATTGTGTAGGAATTTATTTCATCCGGGATAAAGATTTTGTCGAATATCGACGGCGAAATACTTATTGGCGCCAGTTTACTTGAATCATATCTAAGTAAGTCCGAAAGCCTGCCACCGGCGCTGTCTATGGCCAGCACCGCCAGGTAAGAATGATGGGGAACGCTTGTACTTAAGTGAAGGGAATCAGCATCGCAGACTCCGGCGAGGGAGGAATTATTGATAAAACCGACGGTGTCATCCGAGTAACGGACTTCAAACATGGGCGGCGAGTTTCCGCCCGGTTTATGATTGTCGGAGTTATCCGTCCAGTCAAGCAGTTTCAGCCCGGCGCTGTATTCTTCATAGCATTCCAGAATCCGATAATCATCTCCGTTCCACAAAATATAACTCTGATCTAATATATTCAAGTTTACTAATCGTCCAATTTGAGGAGCAGTAAGGCACGGTTCCGACCAATCAAAAGCTGAGAGGATTTCACTCCCGGTCGCATGCGCCAAACCAACCGAAGTAGCAACTTCCACCCAAGTAAAAATATTGGAGGAATCGACTGAAACAGAGCCTTTCCATAGCAGAACCGTATCAGACAAGATTGGTGACAGTAATCTGGCATTCAGAGGCGTGCGGTGGTCCCCTGGGAATCCTGATAAACTGTCTATTCCTGATATTATTGTCTTGATTGAATCAATATATACGGGAGGGTTAGTTCTCCATTTCGTTAATATGGATGCTTCTTCCGTCATGCTTGGCACTCCAATTTTGGTTGGCGTATGGCTGAGATTTCCAAGAGAAATAGTGTGAAGGCCAGGATAAAACCAGAATACATCCACCCCTCCTCTGCCATTACTGTAAATTGTCATGCCGACGGGAGCGTTGTTTGAATCAGAATGGACAGAACTGCCAATCGCGAGGCAAGCCCAGACTGCTATGAATTTATAAACCGTTCCAGATTTTGAAATCACAGCGCTACCCTAAAGATAGGGTAATTTATAAAATATCGGAAGATTTTCAAGCAAAAAAATAGGCGGCTTCCGGAATCGAACCGGAGAATAGAGGTTTTGCAGACCTCCGCCTTACCGCTTGGCTAAGCCGCCAAAATTAAAAGCGGGAAACGGGGCTCGAACCCGCGACAGCCACCTTGGCAAGGTGGCGCTCTACCAACTGAGCTATTCCCGCATTAATTGCTATTAATATATATGCCAAATTGGCTTTGTCAACTTTTTTAGACAACTGTCCCGGTTTCTATAATTATACGCCCTTTCCGGCCCTTTCGCCCCTGTTTTCCTCAACTAATAGTCGATACAACTCCAGATATCTGACAGCCGCCTTCTCCCAGGAGAAATCCTGAGCCATCCCGGCTTTCATCAGTTTATACCAAAACTTTTTGCGAGCAAAGAGTTGAACTCCCCGCGAAATTGTTGCCAGAAGCTCATCGGGAGCATACTTCTCAAATACCAGACCGGTCCCGGTTTTCTTGTCCGGGTCAAAATCATCTACTGAATCGGCTAGCCCCCCTGTCTTCCGAACCAGCGGAACCGTGCCATATTTGAGGCTGTACATCTGATTCAGGCCGCTTGGCTCATATCGAGACGGCATCAAAAAGATATCGGCGCCGGCTTCAATCAAGTGAGCCATCTGATTATCAAATTCCAGGTAGGCTTTGAATTTGTCGGGATACTCCTGCTGCTTCTGCCTGAAAAACTGCATATATTTGACGTCACCCGTGCCAAGCAGTATAAATTGAAGGTCCAGCGACATCATTTGGTCAAAGATTTCGATGATAAGGTCGAGCCCTTTCTGGTTATCCAGACGGGAAATCATACCGAACAATGGGCTATCCATACGGATGGGCAATCCGGCTCTTCTGACCAGTTCCAGTTTATTCTTTTTCTTGCCGGAGAGATTGGCGGGAAAATAACGAAAAGGAATGAGCCTGTCGGCTCGGGGCGACCAAACGGAGTAGTCAACGCCGTTCAGGATGCCACTGAGGCGGTCACTTTTCCCGGCAAGAACCCCTTCCAAACCCATGCCGAATTCATTACTGCTGATTATTTCGCGGGCATATGTAGGTGAAACGGTTGTGATATAATCAGCGAAGATTATCGCCGCTTTCATGAAATTGATCTTGCCCCAGTATTCGAATGGTCCCGCGGCAGCAAAGTATGATTCGGGAAGTCCCAGTTTGGCGAATTCCTTGGCGTCAAACTGCCCCTGATAAGCCAGATTGTGGATTGTGAATATTATCCGGGATTTCCGGAGTGGTGATTGCTCCGGCTGGTCAATTTTAATATAAGGAGCCACCAGGGCGGTCTGCCAGTCGTTGAGATGGATAATATCAGGCTGCCAGTCATTTTTTTCCAGACTCTTAATTGCAGCCCGGCAGAAAAATATGAAACGCTCGGCATTGTCCGGATAATCTTGCCCGTCAGTAGGGTCGCCGTAAAGACCATCCCGGTCATAAAAATCTTCCTGCTCAATGAAAAGAAATTCCGCCCCTTTCCTCTTCTGATTAAGAATATGAAGCCCCCCGCGGCAACCGTTGTCGCCGACCTTGATTTCGAATTCGCTCAGTTTTTCCAGCTTCTGACCAAACTGCTCCCTGACCTGCCGGTAAAGAGGAATCAGGACGCGCACCTCCTGACCCATGTTTGTGAGAATCGACGGCAATACCCCGGAGATATCGGCCAGACCTCCGGTCTTAGCAAAAGGGACCGCTTCGGGGGTTATAAAGGCAATGCGTAGTCTATCCATGACACTCAACCGGCCAACGGTATACCGAAGAGCTTTTCTGCCTGAGCGGTATCAATACCTTTCATAAAAGCCGCCGCGTCTTCAGGACGGGTCGGATTAATATAAAATCCCGAGCCCCATTCAAACCCGGCCACCTTCGTCAACTTAGGAATTATCTCGATATGCCAGTGATAAACTTCATCATACTCATTACCAATCGGGGCGGTATGCATAATGAAATTGAAGGCCGGATTATTGAGGGCAATGCGTATCCGATTGAGCGTGTCTTTGAGCGCCTCTGCCAGATAGATATAGACATCCGGCGCCAAATCGGTCCAGTGCGCCATATGCTGCTTGGGGAGAAGCCAGGTCTCAAAGGGAAAACGCGACGCGAACGGCTCAAAAGTCATGAAATCGCCATAATCATTGACAATCCGGTCTTTGTCGGTCATTTCCTGTCGGATAATGTCGCAGAATATGCAGCGCTCTTTGAATTCGAAATATTTCTCCGCTCCCGCGATTTCTTCCGCGACCCGCTTGGGGATAATCGGCGTGGCTATCAGTTGGCTGTGACTGTGCTCCAGTGAGGCGCCGGCCGCTTCGCCATGATTCTTGAATATCAATATGTACTTAAATCTTCTATCTTTTTGAAGGTCCAGGGATCTTTCCCGATACGCCCAGAGGACATTCTTGATTTCTTCCACAGAAAGGTCGGCCAGATCTTTGGCG